>JAFTYN010000082.1 GCA_017461465.1 Bacilli bacterium | reverse complement strand
AGTTTTTTATTTACAAATATTAATAATTTATTTCTTAAAAATTCATAAATTATATTAAAGAGTTCAATAATTAAAAAGAAAGAAAATACTAAAAATAGAAAATTTTTATCTTTATTAATACATTCATAAAAATATTTTATTCCTATTGAAGAGATTAAGGTTAATATAACTATACATAACGAAATTATAAGAAAAGATAAAAATTCACTTTTAAATAGTCTTTTATTTTCTAATACAAAATCTTTAAAATTTATTTCTTTATTCCTAGTAATATTTTTTACTGGATACATTGTTATTAATACATTATTCCAAATTTTTTCAAATTCATCAAACGATATGTATTTTAAATAGTTTGCAGGATCTGCTATTAAAATTTTTTTCTTATTAAAATTTATTTTATAAATAACTACATAGTGATTATATTTTTTATCTATAGTCACAAATGCTATACATGGCAATATTAAATTTTGGGGTGAGATTTCATTTAATGTAGTTTTTATTCCTTGGCTTTCAAATCCTAATTTTCTTAATCCTTCTACTATTTTATAAGCACTAGTACCATCTTTATTAGTATTTAATAAATTTTCTAATTCAGACATACTTATATAGCCTTTATAATATTTAACTATCATTTGTATACATGCGCAAGCACAATTTTTTAAACCTTCTTGTTTAGTGAATGGATATTTATATTTCATGTTATCACCTCCTTACTTATATGTTACTTTAGAAGTGAGTACAATCCTTTTAAAACTAAAAAAAATCCTAAAAAGGATTTTTTTAATATTCTAACTCATCACATTTACATTTATATTTATCGATTAAATTTTCTGCCATAACCATCATATCATCATTATATTTTTGATATAAAATTACTAAAGCAGCTCCCATAGCCATTAATGATAAATCTTTAATCATTTTCATATTATCACCTCTTAAGTTAGAATTTGTATGCATACGTTATTATTATGATTAATATATTATTTATTATACAAAATATTATTAATTCTATCTAATAAAGAAGTTTTTCTAATATACTCATTATCATTATTAACAGCATATACAAAAGCTTGAGGTTCACCAATAATAATTAATTTTCTTTTAGCTCGAGTAACAGCTGTATAAATTAATTTTCGGTATAGCATTCTTCTATAATTATTGCATACTGGTAGTACTACAATATCAAATTCACTACCTTGAGATTTATGGATACTAATTATATAACCATGCTTAAACTTATTAAAATCTTTAGGAGTATATTTAACTATATTTCCGTCAAAATCAACATGTATTTCATTTTTTTTGCTCTTACTAATATTGGAATAAACTATCCTTTTTATTATTCCTATATCACCATTAAATACATTTTCTTCTGGCATATTTACAAGCTGAAGGATTTTATCATTTTCTCTAAAAATCGCATCTCCAACTACTAATTCATCCTTATCATTTGATGAAGGATTAAATATATTTTGGAGTTCTTTATTAAGATTATCGATACCATTTTCTCCATGATACATAGGTGCCATTAACTGAAATTTTTTATAATCATATCCCTTATCAATAATTTGCTTACATATTTTCTTTAAACTTTCTTTTATCATGGAACTTGAGCATTCTAAAAAAGTATAATCACTTTTTGTTTCCATAAAAGTTTCTGCTAAATCATTATTTTTAATTTCGATAGCTAAAGTATTTATGTAAGAATTTTCATCTTGTCTATAAAGTAAATCTAGATGGACAGTATCAATTACTTCACTTTCAATTAAATCTTTTAATACTTGACCAGGTCCAACACTAGGAAGCTGATTATAGTCACCAACTAAAACTACTTGTATATTATTAGTTAGGCCTTTAAATAAACTATCTAATAATGAGATATCAAGCATACTCATTTCATCAATTATAATAAATTTGCTTTTATCAGGATTGAATTCATCTACTGCAAATTTATTTGTTTCTTTATTCCATTTTAAAAATCTATGAATAGTACTAGCTTGAAGATTAGTAGATTCAGTCATTCTTTTACTTGCTCTTCCTGTTGGGGCTAAAAGAGCTATTTCTTTCATAGCATTTTCATATGAAAGGTTATTAAGTTCGGTATAAAGTTCTACTATAGCCTTAATGATTGTTGTCTTTCCTGTTCCAGGACCACCAGTAATAATAGATATACTATTTGTTAAAGCTTTTTTTATTGCTTCTTTTTGCTTATCATTATAGACAATATTTAGTTCTTTTTCTAAATTAAGTAGTTTATTATCTAATTTAGGGTAATTTTTAGGTTCCATTAATGAGAGTTTAACTATTTTATTTGCAACATAATCTTCTGATTTCCATATTGAAGATAGATAATAATTTTCATTATATTTAATAATTTTATTATCTTTTTCTAACTCAAATAAACAATCATCAAAATAAGAAGTATTTAGCTCGGTTTTTAAATATAATTCTACATTTTTGATTATATCTCCATATTCAAGATAAGTATCACCATTTGAATATATTAAGTTTTTCATAATATAAATTATTGTAGCTTTAACTCTATTTTTATCATCTAAATTTATTCCTTCTTTTATGGCAATTTCATCTACTTTTGTAAATGCTATTTCCTCTATATTATCTAATATGGAATAGATATTACTTTCTATTATATCTTTAGTTATTTTTTTATAAAAATTATATATATTCATGGCATCCTTCATAGAAAAGCCAAGTTCAGTTAAATATATAATAATAGCACTACTCTCATTATATTTAAGTAAGTTATTATAAATTAATTCCATTTTTTTACTAGTTAATTTAGGTACTAAATTTAAAATAGCTGGATCTTCTAAAATTTTATTCAGTACGTCTAAACCTAATACATCGACAATAGATTCAGCTATTTTCTCGCCAATTCCTGGAAATAAATCACTAGATAAAAAATCTACTAAACCTTCTTTATCTTCAGGTTTACTTTTTTCATATTCTGTTACAGAAAACTGAAAACCATATTTCGGGTGTTCAACGCCTTCACCATAAAATGTATATTTTTCTTCTTCATTCAATTCATGAAAATATCCAGTAAAAGTAAGGGATTTATTAATATAATCTTTTAATTCTTCACTATTGGTATCTTTCACTTTAAATAGTCCGATTATATAGCCTCTATCTGATTTATAAATTGTTTTTTTAAATACACCTTTAATGAATTTTTTCATAATTATCACCACTTATATCTTATCATATATAAAAGAAAAAATCCTATAAATAGGATTTTATATTAATAAACTTTTACTAGTTTTATACTTGTAATTCCAGGTGAAGCTTCTAAATATGCTTTTTCATTAAAAGCATATTTGCTACCTTCTTCACTTAAGAAATCTGAAAATTTACAAATTGTTATATGTTCTGAAAATTTTAAACCATTAGCACTATAAGTTAAATAATAAACTTGATCATGATTTAGCACATCTGAAAATACTTGATAAGTACCAGGGCAAAAGTTTTCACCTGCAACGATTCTTACTTCGTCTGCTCCACTAAAATTAAATGTATATGAATCTAAACATTTTAATTCCACATTAACATTTATACATTTTTTTGAATTGTTATATTTAGAAACGATACATACTTCAGTAGTACCTTTTTTTATTCCTCTTATATTTCCGTTAGAATCAACATTAACATATTCTTTATCGAAATTGAATTCTACATTTTTATTAGGAATGTTAGTTGGGTTTATTGAATAATTTATTTTTGCAGTTTCTCCAACATATAAAGTATTAGAAAGATTTAAATCAATAGTTATAGGAGTTTTTGTAACAACAAATTCTATATTTTGAGTATTTGCATTACCATCTTTATCTTCTGCTGTTACTTTAATTGTTTTAGTTCCCTCTTTATTCAAATCTTCTTTTTCATATTCAATTTTAACATCCTCTAAAGGAATTTCACCATCTGTATAATCAAAGACAGTAAAGCATTTATTTACATCAATAATATCTGTATCTTTAAAAGTGCAATTATTACTTGTTATAACTGGGCCAAAATCATCAACTAAATCCAATGTTAATATTTCTTCTTTTTCATTATATTTATTTTTTAATATAGTTGTAATTTCTAGCTTCTTTGTTTTAGAATTTAAAACTGCATTTTTAATAACAATATCTGAACGAGTTTCTTTTAATAAGAAGGTTAGTTTTTCATATTTTTTTGTATTGATACTATCAATTATTTTTGAAATTTCTATTTTATTTTCTTTTAATTTAACTTTTTCTGTATATAAAAGCATAAAATCTATTAAAAATATACTTATTATTAGAATAGATGCAAAAACTATTAGTGCTTTTATTTTCTTTTTGTTTTCCAGTTCCTTACTTTTTTTACGTTTAATAAATTCACTATATTTTAATTTTAAATTGTTATGCTCTTCAAGAGTTGCATATTTTATGTAATGTCTCCAGTATGTTTCGATATCTTTAGCGTCTCCCTTGCTAGTTTCAATATCAAAATTATTAGTTGAATCAACTAATAGATTATACCAGTATAGTTTATTTAGATTTATAACTTTGTTTTCATATTCTCTAATTTCATTTTTCGTAGCTAGAGCTTGATACTTTTTAAAATATCCATTAAGTTCATTTAATCGATGAAGATTATTAATGCTGATTGTAAAATCGTTAGCAATACTTCTAACAATACCTATATAAACTTCTTTTTTATGGCCATATTTGTTTAATAATAGTTTAAATAAATATTCACTTTTTTGATAATCTTTAAACTTATCTAAAGTTGTCTGCGCCACTTCTAAATAATTATCATTTTTAAATTCAACTTTATATTCTACTCTGATTACGCCATCATCTATGTGATATGGAGATTGACAGTATTCGCATACTCCGTCAGTTATACCACTTTCAACTTTTAAATTAGCCCCACAATTTGGGCATTTATAATTAACTATTTTCATAACATACACCTTCTTATTATATTATATCATAATTATTTAATATAAAAGAAAAAATCCTAAATTTAGGATTTATCTTACTCTGCCACCTGCTTCATTAGAAAAGTCATATTCTTCTTCACTAACTATCTCATTACCATTTTCGTCTATGATACCAGATTGATACTTAGCCCAGTCAATATATGAACCTTGAAATGGTGTTCCATCTTCATAAGTAGCCCCTATAGGTGGAGCATTATTTTCTCTTCTTTCTTCATTCATTTGCTCGATATATGCTCTATTAGATTCAGCCATCATTTCTGACTCTTTATCCCAAGCATATAAGAAACCTGCAGTTGTTACTAAACTAAAAGTAGTCACAACTAATGTACATGCAATACCACTTAAAACTTTATTTTTCATATTAATATGCCCTATTGTATTTGCACGTTTTATTAAAGCTTCCATTCTAGCTATATAATCTTCATTATCATCTAAAAACTTTCTATCAACTTGAATACGATGAACATATTTCATTTTTTCTCCATCTGGTGTTTTTGTTTCGCATACATATCTATATGTGATGTAATTAGAATTAGGATTATCTACTTTAATCCCTTTTTGTATAGTTTTATTTTTAACTGCATTTTCAACAACAGCTACTACATCTTCTTTTTCGTATCTGGTTAATCTACCATCTTCATCTCTTTCAAGTTTTCCTGTTTTTTCTCTATAATAAGCATCTTCATAAGCAGATTTAAATACATAAGTATATTCTTCTTTTTTACCAAACATATATTTCACCCTTTATTATATCTATATATAAAATATACTATAAATAATTACTCACTGTCAAATATAGTTGCCATAATATATGGATAGTTAACACTATCTAGTTTACACTTTAAAGCTTCATGAGATAATTCTATATTGCATTTAGTTTTAATTAATAAATAATTACCAGTATGTCCAATTACATATTCTTCTCTTTTTGTTTCTGGAATAAATAGAACTTCTTTACCAAGAAATTTTTCCATATATTTAATTTCTAATTCTTTTGATAATTCAAGAACTCTTTTTACTCTTTCTTTCTTTACTACTTCAGATAACTGGTTATCCATTTTTTCTGCTACTGTACCTTTACGTACGGAAAAAGGAAAAACATGAATTTTAGAAAACTCGACTTTTTTTATTGTTTCTAATGTTTCAATAAAATCTTCTTCTGTTTCGCCAGGAAAGCCTACTATTAAATCTGTTGTTATAGAAATATCTGGTCTTATTTTTCTAATAGCATTAATTTTATTTATAAAGTATTCTACATCATATTTTCTATTCATATCTTTTAGTGTTTTATCACATCCAGATTGAAGAGGTATGTGCATATGATCAACAATAATAGGATTTTTACTTAATACATCTAAAAACTTATCATTAAGTTCTGTTATTTCAATAGATGAAATTCTAAGTCTTTCTAAACCTTCTATTTTACAAATTAATTCTAGTAAATCTGAAAAATCAGCATTTTCTAAATCTGCACCATAATGTCCTGTGTGAATACCTGTTAATACAATTTCATGGTGTCCATTATTAACCAAAGCAGTTACTTCTTCTAATACATCATTAACTTTCTTACTTCTTACCTTACCTCTAGTATATGGAATAATACAGTAAGAACAAAAATTTTCACAACCATCTTCTATTTTTACAAATGCTCTAGTTTTATTAAAATTATTAAGTTTCATTGTTTCAAATGGAACTTCATCCATTTTATATATATTGGAAATTTGCTTTTTCTCTTCATTGTATTTATCTAGGTATTCAATAATTTTACTCTTATCATGATTACCAAGTACAATTGAAACACCTTCTAAATCTTTTAACTTATCAGGATTAATTTGAGAAAAACAACCTGTAACTATTACTATAGCATTTGGATTTTCTTTAATTGTATGTCTAATTACTTTTAATGATTTTGAATCTGCTGTATTAGTAACTGTACATGTATTTATAATTGCAATATCTGCTTTTTCATTTTCTTGTGCCTCTTTATAACCGGCATTTAAAAGTAAATCTCTCATTACATTACTTTCATAAGTATTTACTTTACATCCTAGTGTATTAATAATAAATTTCATATAAAGACCTCCTACTAAAAATAAACCTTAAAGGTTTATAGATTTTTTCTAAATTCCTTTAAGGTGTTTAAAAAGTCTGCAGTTTGTTCTAAAGCATCCTCTCCTGTATGAACTGTAGTTGTAACAGTTTCTTTTGTTTCTATTTTTTTCTTAACAGTTGGATACTCTATTTTACTACTATCTTGTCTACCAAATATAGGTGAAATAAATTCACTACTAGCAAATTGTCTATCATCTGTTTTCCATTCATATGATGGTTCTAAAGACATATTTTCATATTTTGCTAATCTATCTAAATAACTAACTGGTTCTTCTTCGATATCTTCAAGTTCTACTTGTCTAACTTCTTCTAACGGTTCATTATCTGCATTAATTTCATTTAATGCCATTTTTCTATCTAATAGTTCTTGATAACTAATAACAGCATTTTCTTCTTGTTCTTCTTCATAACGATCTATTTTTTCATATTTTTGTTTTTCTAGATCTATTTGCATTGCTTTTAATACATCTTCAATATTAGTAGAATTTCTCTTATCTGGAACTTCTGGTATTTCTAAAGAAGTATCTAAATCATTTAAATCAAAGTGTTCTTCTAATTCTTTATTAGCTTGTTCAAGTAAAGAAGAAACTTCTTCTAATTTCATACTTTTTTCTTCTCTTACTGGCATAACTACTTCCTCTTCTATTGGATTACTTACAATTTCTTCATGCTCTACCTTAACTTCAGGTAAAACATACTCTTCTTTTTCTGGAAGAGCAGGAATATTTTCAGTAGCTAATGCTATATGAATATCAGGTTCTCCTTTTGGTTCAACAACTTCTTCTTCATATCTAACTTTTGATTTATTATTTCCACTTTTGATAGTTAAAATTATACAAATAATACCTACAATTAAAATAACTGAAATTAAAACACCCAATATTATAATATCACTATTAGTTAAACTATCTAACATAAAAATCACTCCATAAATTCATAATTTAGAGCACTTAAAATGAATATTGGGACTGTTTCCACCCTCATTATTCTTTTTCCTAAAGACACTCTTGTAAAGCCTTCACTAACAAGATATTCTTCTTCTTTAGAAGATATACCTCCCTCTGGCCCTACTACTATAATTATTTTATCATAGTTTTTATGCTCGGTCAAAAACTTTTTAAGATTATTTTCCTTTTCTATCGTACTACAAACTATCTTGATTCCTTCCTCTTTCACAAGTTCTTTAAGAGTCATTATATTTGATATAACAGGAATAGAATTTCTTTTAGATTGCTCACTAGCTTCCTTACATATTTTTGACCATCTATCTATTTTTTTCACTTCTTTTGAGTCAGCTAATTTAACAATACTTCTTTCCATAGTGACAGGAATTATTTTTGTTACTCCTAGTTCTGTAGCTTTTTGAAGAACTAAATCCATCTTTTGTTCTTTTAAAAGTGGAATAGCAAGAATAATTTCTTTATCCTCTATTTTTCCTTCTTCTTTAGAAACAATATCTACCCAAGGTAACTCATTTAGAATTACATTACATATGTATAAATCATTATCATAAATAACTTCTATCTTGTCATTATCTTTCATTCTCATGACGCGAGTTATATGATAAATATCATCGTTTATTAAAAAAAGTTTGTCATTTTCTTTTGAATTTGAAAAATATCTTTGCACTTCTTATCACCGCATATATTTTAACAAAAAAAGGAAACTAAGTCCATAGTTTCCAAGTCTAATCATTTTTACGATATTTCATTAAAACGCTTTCGATATTATTAATTTGTATTTTGTTTTCCTCTACTAAAACATCGATTGACTCTACTGTAGTAGCTTCATATTTAAGTAGTAAATCTAATGCTTCCAAATTAAGGTGTTCATGATTTTCTATTTTTTTATATTGTTCTGCAACATTCCAGAATTCTTTACCAACATTAACAGCACTATCAACATAAAGATTTAACACTGGAGTTTTAGAAAGTATCATTGCTCGAAGTTTAGAATCTCTAACCATTTCTAAATCAAATAAAGGTAAAGTTAATATATAAAGCACTATAAATGCTACAAAATAATTTTCTACTAATCCTATAGCAAATCCACCTAATTTTGAAGGGGTACTAAATAACTCATTTTCATCAAATAGATTATCTATTAAATGAGAAATTTTCAAAATTAATAAGAAAATTAAATATAAAACAACAAAAACAATAAAGAAAGCTAAAATTTCATAAATTAATATGTTTAATACACTTACCCCACTTAATATACCAGGTAAATTTATAAATGGTAAATGTTCATATAATAATGCCGCTACTGGATTTTTAAACAAAAAAGCCGCTAGAAGCATTACTATAAAACCACAAAAATGTACAAGTTCACCAATAAATCTTCTTTTATAACCAACAATTCCACCAAAAATTATTATAACAATGACGATAATATCTACTAAATTCATATTACTATCCTCCTATTTAAATTATATTATAATTTAGTACAAAAATAAAGTATTTTAGATGTATTTATGGTAAAATAGATGTAGTTAAGGGGCGAGATAAAATGACTATAACTATAAAAGTTTGTGAAAGAACAAAGCAAGAAATGAACGAATTTTTTGAAGATTTTAAAAGGCCAAAAACTCCTGCATATGCTGTTTTTCAAGCAGATGATGCTGATACAGTAGTAACTTTATATGAATCAGGAAAAGCTGTCTTTCAGGGAAGAGATGCAGACTTATCTAGTCAATTTTGGATAGAAAGAGAAAGACATAATAATCCTACTAAAAAAGTTGAAGTTACTAATAGTGATGATAAGAAAAAAGAAGATACTAAAAAGGAATATGTAGATCCAAAAATATATAATTCTACTAGTATAGGTTCTGACGAAGTTGGAACTGGCGATTATTTTGGACCTATCGTTGTATGTGCTGCATATGTAAGAAAAGAGAATATTAGTTTTCTTGAAGAATTGGGTGTTAAAGACTCTAAAAAAATGACTGATGAAAAAATTTTAGAAGTTGTTCCTAAATTCATTCAAAAAATACCATATGAATGTATAATTCTTTCTAATAAAGAATATAATGAAAAATATGCAGATGGTTATAATATGAATAAGTTAAAAGCTATATTACATAATAAAGCACTTATGAATTTAAAAAATAAATACTCTGATTATGACTATATTGTAGTTGATCAGTTTGCTGAAAAATATGTATATTTTAGTTATTTAAAAGCTTCATCTAATGTTGTTAGAGATATTACTTTTATGACTAAAGCAGAAGATAAATGTTTAGCTGTTGCGTGTGCATCACTAATAAGTAGATTTGTTTTCTTAAAAGAATTTGGTAAAATTTCTAAAGAGGTTGGCGAATTACTTCCAAAAGGTGCTAGTACAGAAGTTGATAAAAAAGCTGCTGTTATCGCAGAAAAATATGGTTTTAATAAACTTAACGAAATAGCTAAAATAAACTTTAAAAACACAGAAAAAGTTAAAGAATTATTAAATAATAAATAAAAAAGAACTTACAAATGTAAGTTCTTTTTTTAATCCATTAATTCTTGTTCTAATGCTTCTAATGGTTCTTCTTTCATAATGTCTACTGTTAAATCATAATCTGCATTTTTGTATTTTTTAAATCCACTACCTGCAGGAATTAATTTACCAATGATAACATTTTCTTTAAGACCATTTAATTCATCTACTCTACCATGAATTGCAGCATCTGTAAGAATACGAGTTGTTTCTTGGAATGATGCAGCTGATAAGAATGAATCAGTTTCAAGAGAAGCTTTAGTTATACCTAAAAGTACTGGACGACCTGTAGCAGGACGCTTTCCTTCTAGAATTAATTCTTTATTTAAATCAGCGAATTTATTAATATTTACCATAGTACCTGGTAAGTATAATGAATCACCTGAATTAATAATCTTAATTTTTGAAATCATACGTTTAGCAATAATTTCAACGTGTTTATCTGAAACATCAACACCTTGAGAACGATAAACTTTTTGAATTTCAAATAAGATATAATTTTGAACAGTAACTGGGTCTGTAACTGCTAATAATTCTTTTGGATTAATAGCACCCATAGTTAACTTAGTACCGGCTTTAACTTCTGCATTTAATTCAATTGCAAGTTTAGCACCATAGTTAGTAACATGTTCACGTGTTTCTGTATCATTTTTGATATAGATATGGAATTGTCCACCTTCATCTTCAATCTTAGTTACAATACCATTAATTTCAGCAATTGTAGCTTTTCCTTTTGGATTACGAGCTTCAACAAGTTCTTGAACACGAGGAAGACCTTGAGTAATATCGTCACCGGCAACACCACCAGTATTGAATGTACGCATTGTAAGCTGAGTACCAGGTTCACCGATAGATTGAGCTGCCATAATACCAACAGCTTCACCAGTTTCAACAATAGTACCTGTAGCTAAGTTACGTCCATAACATTTTTGACATACACCATGTTCAGTCTTACATGTAAGTACTGTTCTAATTGGAACTTTAACACATCCAGCTTTAACAATCTTGTCAGCTAAATTTTCAGTAATATAAGTATCTTTTTCGCAGATAACTTCTTTAGTTTCTGAATTTACTACTTTATTACCAGTGAATCTTCCTACGATTCTATCACGTAATGATTCAACAACAGTTCCATCTTCTTTTTTGAATGCTTCTACTTCAACATAGTTTGTTGTATGACAATCTTCTTCTCTAACAATAATATCTTGAGATACATCAACTAAACGACGAGTTAAGTAACCAGCATCGGCAGTTTTTAAGGCTGTATCTACGGCACCTTTACGAGTACCATGTGTAGAAATAAAGAATTCAGAAATTGTAATACCTTCACTGAATGAAGAAGTAACTGGGATTTCAACATAATCACCTGAAGGTGTGTTGAAAAGACCACGCATACCAACTAACTGAGTATAACTTCCGATATCTCCACGAGCTTTTGAATTAATCATAATTGAAAGTGGACTATCTTTATTAACTTTAAGTTTTTGAGCAAGTTCATCAGATATAGTTTGTTTAGCTGTCATCCAAATGTCAACAACCTTATTATATCTTTCACGATCAGTAATTAAACCACGTTTAGCTTGCTTATTAACTTTATCAACGTTTGCTTGACTTTCTGCAATTACTTGAGGTTTAATTTCACTTTCTTCGATATCAGCGATAGAAATTGAAATACCTGATAATGTAGAATATTTAAAACCTAAATCTTTAAGTTTATCAAGCATAATAGAAGTTTCAGTTGTATGATATCTCTTATAAATTTGAGCAATTAATTTATTTAATACACCCTTATTGAAAGCATCAACAAGTGGCATTTCTTTAATAACTTCTGGAATATTTTCTCCTCTTGCAATAAAGTATTTGCTTGGAGTTAATTTTTCAATATTTTCTGCTGAACCATCTTGAATATATTGGAAAGTATCAGGGAAAATTTCATTGAATAAAAGTTTTCCAGGTGTAGTTACTAAATATTTATTCATATATTCTTCTGGGAATAATTTATATTTAAATGATGATGCTGGTAAAGCAATACGTGTATGAAGAGTTATTTCTCTTCTTTCATATGCCATTAGTGCTTCATTAGCATTTTTAAATACTCTACCTTCTCCAGGTAAACCAGCTTTTTCCATTGTAATATAATAGTTTCCAAGAACCATATCTTGTCCAGGTGTAGCAACTGGATCTCCATTTTTTGGAGAAAGAATGTTATTAGCACCTAACATTAAGATTCTAGCTTCTGCTTGAGCTTCTGCTGTAATTGGAACGTGTACAGCCATTTGGTCTCCATCGAAGTCAGCATTGAATGCTGCACAAACAAGTGGATGAAGTCTAATAGCTCTACCTTCAATTAACTTAGGTTCAAATGCTTGAATACCAAGTCTATGAAGTGTTGGGGCACGGTTAAGTAAAATTGGATGTTCCTTAATCTTTTCTTCTACTATATCCCATACTCTAGGATCTTGATTTTCAATCATTTTCTTAGCTGCTTTAATATTTGAAGCTATTTCTTTACTTACTAATCCATTTATAACATGTGGTTTAAATAGTTCAAGAGCCATTTCTTTTGGCACACCACATTCATACATTTTTAAGTTTGGACCTACAACGATAACTGAACGACCAGAATAGTCAACACGTTTACCAAGTAAGTTTTGACGGAAACGTCCTTGTTTACCTTTTAACATACTTGATAATGACTTAAGTGGTCTATTACCAGCACCAGTTATATTGCGTCCACGACGTCCATTATCAAATAAAGCATCTACAGCTTCTTGTAACATACGTTTTTCATTTTGAATGATAATAGATGGTGCACTTAAATCAATTAATTTCTTTAAACGATTATTACGGTTAATAACACGTCTATATAAATCATTTAAATCTGATGTAGCAAATCTACCACCATCAAGTTGAATCATTGGACGAAGTTCTGGTGGAATTACTGGAAGTGCATCAATAATCATCCATTCAGGTCTATTACCTGATTCTAAGAATGCATTTAATACATCTAAACGTTTAATTAAACGAATTCTTTTTTGACTTGTAGAATCTTTAATTTCTTCAATTTCGGCTTTAATATCATTTACTTCTTTTTCTAAATCAACTTCAGAAAGAAGTTCTTTGATAGCTTCACCACCCATACCTACTCTGAAAGAATTTCCATATTTTTCATAATATGCTCTATATTCTTTATCACTAATAGTTTGTTTCTTTTCAAGTGGTGCAGGACCTGGATCTAAAACAACGTAAGATACAAAGTATAATACTTCTTCTAGATCTCTTGGTGACATATCAAGGACAAGTCCCATTCTTGATGGGATGCCCTTGAAGAACCAAATGTGAGATACAGGAGTTGCAAGCTCAATGTGTCCCATACGTTCACGACGAACTTTTGAACGAGTTACTTCAACTCCACATCTATCACATACGATATTTTTATATCTTAATCTCTTGTATTTACCACAAGAACATTCAAAGTCTTTAGTTGGTCCAAATATTTTTTCACAGAATAAACCATCTCTTTCTGGTTTTAAAGTACGATAGTTAATAGTTTCTGCTTTCTTTACTTCACCATATGACCAAGAGCGAATTTTTTCAGGTGAGGCAATAGCAATTTTTAATCCATCAAATTGATTTGCATCCATTAATCCTCATCCCCCTCTTCTAACATACTTTCATCAAATTCTAAATCATCTAAATCATTATCTTCAAATTCATCTTCTTCAATGTAGTCTTCTTCGTCATCTGATACTGGTTCTTCTACTGGAACATCAGCAACTTTTTCGAATTCATCTGTTGATAAATAAGAATCTTTTTCTTGTTCTTCTAAGTCTTTAATTTCTGAGAATGTACCATCTTCATTTCTTACAGTAATATCAAGACCTAAAGCTTGGAATTCTTTAATTAATACTCTAAAGCTTTCTGGAACTCCTGATTTTGGAATTGGTGTTCCTTTTACTAATGCTTCATAAACTTTAACACGACCTACTACGTCATCTGACTTAATAGTAATCATTTCTTTAAGAACATTAGCAGCACCATAAGCATAAAGTGCCCAAACTTCCATTTCACCAAATCTTTGACCACCAAATTGAGCTTTACCACCAAGTGGCTGTTGAGTAACTAAAGAGTATGGACCAGTTGAACGAGCATGTAATTTATCGTCAACCATGTGGTGTAATTTAATCATATACATAACACCAACACTTATACGATTATCAAATGGTTCACCTGTACGTCCATCGTATAATACTTGTTTTCCATCTTCTGAAAGGTTTGCTTCTTTAAGTGCTTCAATGATTTCATGTCTTGTAGCACCAGCAAATACTGGAGTTGCAACATAAATACCAAGTTCTTTAGCAGCAGCACCTAAATGCATTTCTAAAATTTGTCCTATGTTCATACGAGAAGGAACACCAAGTGGGTTAAGTAAAATATCAATTGGAGTACCATCTGCCATATATGGCATATCTTCACTAGGAAGTACTAATGAAATAACACCTTTGTTACCATGACGTCCAGCCATTTTATCTCCAACGCTAATTTTACGTTTTTGAGCTATATATACACGTACTATTTTTGATACACCAGCAGGAAGTTCATCACTATCTTCTTTAGTAAAGATTTTAATATCATGAACAATACCACCGCCACCATGTGGAACTCTTAATGAAGTATCTCTAACTTCACGAGTTTTTTCACCAAATATAGCATGTAATAATTTTTCTTCTGATGTAAGTTCTGCCACACCTTTTGGAGTAACTTTACCTACTAAAATATCATCATCTGATACTTCTGTACCAATTCTAACGATACCATTTTCATCAAGATTTTTACGAGCTTCTTCACCAACATTAGGAATATCACGAGTAAATTCTTCTGGTCCTAATTTAGTATCACGACACTCAATTTGATAATCTTGAATGTGGATTGATGTATAAACATCATCTCTAACTAATCTTTCATTTAAGATTACAGCATCTTCATAGTTATAACCATTAAAGTTCATGAATGCTACAGTAACGTTTCTACCTAAAGCCATTTCACCTTTATCAGTAGATGGACCATCACCGATAACTTCACCAGCTTTAACTTCATCACCAACTCTAACAATTGGAGTTTGATGATAACAAGTACCAGCATTACTTCTTTCATAACCATTTAAATAATATGTATCTTGACCAGCTGCAGTTTTAACTATAATTTTTTTAGCATCTACATAGTCAACGATACCATCACCTTTACATATAACAACTGCTCCAGAATCTCTTGCTGAAATAGCTTCAACACCAGTTCCTACAATTGGAGCTTCTGTTTGTAATAAAGGAAGCGCTTGACGCTGCATGTTTGCACCCATTAGGGCACGTTTTCCATCATCGTGTTCAAGGAATGGAATACCTTGTGTTGTAATAGATACAACTTGTTGTGCTGAAACGTCGACATAATTAATTTTGTCACTTTCAACAATAACGTTTTCTGTATTATAACGAACAGGTAATCTGTCTGCTACAATTCTCTTATTCTCATCTACTTCAATAGCAGCTTGAGAAATGTAATATTCAAGTTCTTCATCAGCTGTCATATAAACTACTTCATCAGTAAGACATCTATCTACTACCTTACGGTATGGTGTCATAATGAATCCGTAATCATCGATTTTAGCATAACTAGCTAAAGCAGTAATTAAACCAATGTTTGGTCCTTCTGGAGATTCGATTGGACATAAACGACCATAGTGTGATGAGTTAACGTCACGAACGTCCATACCAGCTCTATCACGAGAAAGTCCACCTGGTCCTAAAGAAGAAAGTCTTCTCTTATTAGCAAGTTCTGCTACTGGATTAGTTTGATCCATGAATTGTGATAACTGACTGCTTCCAAAGAATTCTTTAATAGCAGCAGTAAGTGGTCTAATATTAATTAAAGTTTTTGGAGTTACATCTACTATTTCTTGAGTAGACATTCTATCTCTTATAACTCTTTCAATACGAGACATACCAATTCTAAATTGGTTTTGTAGTAATTCACCTACTTGACGAACACGTCTATTAGATAGGTGGTCTATTTCATCAAAGTTACCTACTCCTTCAAGTAAGTTTAAATAATATGAAACAGAAGCATAAACATCTGAAATTGTTAAACGTTTTTCAGTAATATCTTGGTCATTACCAATTACATTAATAACTTTTTCAGGATTATTCTTAGAATAAACTTTAATAACTTGTACTTTATTATAAGAATCAAGTTCTTCGTTTATAGTAGTTTCTTTTACCCCATATCCATCTTTTAATATTGGTCTTAAAGTTTCTAATACTTCATGATCGATTAAAGTACCTTTTGAAACAATTAATTCACCATTAACTTTAATGTCTTCAGCAAGAACAGAATTAAATAAACGATCTGTTACATTTAATTTCTTATTAAATTTATAACGACCTACTTTAGCTAAGTCATATCTAAAAGCATCAAAGAATCTTGTGATTAATTGGTTTTTAGCAGAATCTAAAGTAGAAGGTTCTCCTGGTCTTAATTTAGAATGAATATCAATTAATGATTCATCAGTATTTTTATTAGTATCTTTTTCAATTGTTTTTTCTAAATATACATCTTTACCAAATAAATCATAAATATCTTCATCACTAGATAAACCTAATGCTCTTAAAAGTGTAGTAATAGGAACTTTACGAGTTCTATCAATACGAACATAAATGTTATCTCTAGCATCTGTTTCATATTCTAACCAAGTACCACGTGTTGGAATAATTTGAGAAGTAATGATATTTTTACCATTTTTCTTGTCAATTTCTTTTCCAAAATATACAGATGGAGAACGAACTAATTGTGAAACGATAACACGTTCAGCACCATTAATTATGAATGTTCCACTATCTGTCATTATAGGCATATCGCCTAAATAAATTTCTTGCTCTTTAACTTCTCCAGTTTCATGGTTAAATAATCTTGCTTCAACCTTTAATGGTGAAGCATATGTTGCATATCTTTCTTTGCAACCTTTGATTGAATAACGTGGTTCATCAAAGTGGAAATCTCCAAATTCTAATGATAAGTTTCCAGTAAAGCTTTCAACTGGAAAAATATCCTCGAATACCTCTTGGATACCATTTTCCATAAACCAGTTATAGGATTTTTTTTGAATTTCAAGTAAATCTTTCAATTCAATTGCGTTTTCTGTTTTTGAGTAACTACGTCTCTCACGGTGATCACCAAATTTTTTTACAGTATAAGCCACTTATTTTCACCCCTATAAACTAAATTTTAACCATACATATACAAGCGCAAAAAGTATATGTCGCCAATATATAATTTTAACAAAAACACTGTAAATAGTCAATTATTTTTCCGCGCAAATAATGAAAAAACCCTTGTTTTTGTTAACTAAACTAACTTTGTAGCTATTTGCTAAATCTTTCATAAGTGATTTAGCACCTTGATCTTTATTTATTACTAAATATATCTTTCCATTTTCTTTCAAATAATCTTTAGCATCAAATAAAATCTTATATAATATTTGTTTACCTACCCTTATAGGTGGGTTAGTAACAATATAATCATATTTTTTATTAACATTACTATAAATATCACTTAAAAATATATTAACTTCAGCGTTATTTAAATCAGCATTTTTCTTGGCAAGTGAAACGCTTCTTTCATTTATATCAAGCATATCTACTTCACAGTCATAGCTTTTTTTTAGATATATTCCTATAGGTCCATATCCACATCCAAAGTCAAGTATATCTCCTTTTAAGTCTTCTGGAAGACTTTCTAGTAATGTTCTAGTTCCAAAATCGAGTCCTTTTTTCGAAAAAACTCCATTATCAGTAAAAAAAGTGAATTCTTTACCATTTATTACTACGTTTTTCTTATCAACATTATGTTTTAAATTGATATCGTTAGTAAAATAATGACTCATAATCCACTCTCCTTTTAAATACGGCCAAAGCCCATACTATAACAGTATAGGCTTAAAGCATTAAATTAACTTAATTATTTTAATTCGATTGTAGCGCCAGCTTCTTCGAATTTAGCTTTTAATTCAGCAGCTTCATCAGCAGATACGTTTTCTTTAACATTACCACCATTATCAGCTAAGTCTTTAGCTTCTTTTAATCCTAAACCAGTAATATCTCTTACTAATTTAATAACAGCGATTTTGTTAGCTCCAGCAGCTGTTAATACTACATTAACTGTGCTTGGACCTTCTTCTTCAGCAGCAGCAACTGGTGCAGCAGCTACAGCAACAGCAGATGGATCAACACCAAATGCTTCTTTCATTGCATCTACTAATTCTTTAACTTCTAATATTGTCATTTCGCTGATTGAATCGATAATTTCTTTTGTACTTAATTTTGCCATTTTAAATCCTCCTTATATTAATTAATTATTATTTTATTTTTTAGGTTATTAACCTTCTAAGTTTTGACTATGTAAATCTAAACAAATAGCAACATTTTTAACATGTTCCATAAGTCCAGCAGCAAACATAGTAAGTAATTGATCTCTTGATGGTGTTGCAGCTAAAACTGCTAATTCTTTAGTATCAGTTACCTTTCCATCAACAATACCAATCTTCATTTCTAGTGCTGGATGTGTTTTTGCAAAGTCACTTAAAGCTTTGATTGGTGCGATTGCATCTTCACCATAAGCCATAGCTTTAGGTCCATTTAATTCACCTTGCATGTCATAATTTAATGTGTCTAATGCTCTTTTAGCTAAAGTATTTTTGTATA
The DNA here is from genome assembly GCA_017461465.1 of Bacilli bacterium. Lineage (GTDB taxonomy): Bacteria > Bacillota_I > Bacilli_A > RF39 > UBA660 > RGIG4266. The sequence continues at coordinate 2,966 of JAFTYN010000082.1, read as the reverse complement.
CTTTAACATCTGAACCAGATGCACGTAAGTTTCTTCTTAATTCAGTCATCTCACCAACTGTAAGACCACGATATTCGAAGAATACAACTGAATTAGCGTTCTTTACTTTATCAGTAATTTCATCGATAGTTAGTTGTTTACGTTCTAATATTTTTGCATTTGCCATATTACACCTCCTCTATTTGTGTAATACCGTATATAAAAGCCCTTACCAGGTTACAGTAAGGGCCGAAAAAGACTTTAATATAATCTCCTCGGTAGGAAATATTAAGCTTGAAGCTCCTACTGTCTACGGTACATATTCTTTCGAACTGAAATGATTATAACATATCAGTTATTATTTGTCAAAGTTTTTTGAATCAATTTTGATACCAGGACCCATTGTTGAAGCGATTGAAATGTTTTTAACATATTCACCTTTAACAGCAGCTGGTTTTGATTTTAGTATTAAAGATACGAAAGCGTTCATATTTTCAACTAATTGTTCTTCAGTAAATGATACCTTACCAATGATAACAGCAACGTTACCAAAACTATCAGTACGGTATTCAACACGTCCTTTTTTAACATCAGATACAGCTTTTGCAGTGTCTAAAGTAACTGTTCCAGTTTTTGGGTTTGGCATTAATCCTTTTGGACCTAAAACCTTACCTAATTTACCTAAAACAGGCATCATATCTGGAGTAGCAATCATAACATCAAAATCGAACCAATTTTCTTTTTCGATTTTTGTAATTAAATCCATATCTCCAACATAATCTGCTCCTGCTTCTTGAGCAGCTTTAGCAGCATCACCTTTAGCTAAAACTAAAACTTTTTTAGTTTTACCTGTTCCATTAGGAAGAACGATAGCTCCTCTTAATTGTTGGTCAGCTTTCTTTGTATCTAAGTTAAGACGCATTACTAATTCAACAGAAGCATCGAATTTAGTAATAGATGTTTCTTTTACTAATTTAGCAGCTTCTTCTTTAGTATATAGTTTACCTTTTTCAACTAATTTACTAGCTTCTAAGTATTTTTTACCTTTTTTCATTTTCTTTACCTCCTTTGTGGTTCAAGCGGATTTATTTAATCCTTCCACTAGGCTAAGCCTATGAAGAATGTCAACTAATTATTATTAGTCAACTATTTCAATACCCATATTAACTGCAGTACCTTCAACAATTCTCATTGCTTCTTCAACAGTATATGCATTTAAATCAGGTAATTTAGTTTCTGCTATTTCTTTTAATTGAGCTTTAGTTAATTTGCCAACGATATTTGATTTACCTTTAGCAGATCCACTTTTAACTCCAGCATATTTTTTAATTAAGAATGCTGCTGGTGGAGTTTTAATTACGAAGTCGAAAGTTCTATCTTCATAAACATTAATTTCAACTGGTAATATATCTCCCATTTTATCTCTAGTTGCATCATTATATTTTGTACAGAATTCTTGTAAGTTAATTCCTGCAGGTCCTAATACAGTTCCAACTGGTGGAGCTGGTGTTGCTTTTCCAGCAGGGATTTGTAACTTAATTTTTTTAGTAACATTTTTTGCCACGAAAAACACCTCCTATAAATATTTCGCTTTTCATGTGTGGTTCAAATAGCTTTTTCTCTCCGCTTTTATAAGAAAGAGCTTTGCCTCCCACATAAATCTATATTATATAAAGCAATATAGCCCTATAATAATATCATAAATTATTGGTTTTGTAAATAAAATTAAGCTTTTTCAATTTCATTTATACCAAGTTCAACCATTGTTTCTTGACCAAATAAATCTAACGCCACTTCTAATTTAGCATTTTCTAAGTCAACAGACTTAATTTTACCAAACATATTAGCGAATGGTCCTTCAACAACTTTAACCATTTCATCAACTTTAAGTTCATTTTCGATATCTAATCTACTCATACCCATTGAACCTAAAATTTTATCAACTTCAGCTGGTGTTAATGGGAATGGTTTTGCTCCCTTACCAGATGAACCTATAAATCCAGTAACTCCTGGTGTATTACGAACTATAAACCATGCTTCATCAGTCATAACCATTTCAACTAAGATATAACCTGGAAACATTTTTTTAGTTTTTTCTTTTCCTTTATCATCTACAACTTTTTCTTCTGGAACTACTACTCTAAAGATATAATCTTCAAGTCCCATACTATTTGCACGCATCTCTAATTTTTCTTTAACTTTATTTTCATGCCCTGAATAAGTATTAACTACATACCATTCTTTTTGCATATTAACCTACCAACATCTTTAATCCTGCTATCGCAAGGTCAGTTAAAGTAAAGAATAGAGCAAATACGATTATGAAAGTTAAAGCAGCACCACTATACTTAATCATTTCTTTTCTAGTTGGCCATTTTACTTTCTTCATTTCTTCTTTGACACTAATGAAAAATCTAGCTAATTTTTTCATTTAATCACCTACTTTTTAAGATTTGTGTTTTTCCAAAATAAAAACACCTTTGTGTGTCTACCAAAATAATAGCACACCTACCTATTTATGTCAATAAATTTAATAGTTTTTAAGCAATATTTTAACTTTTTCTTGTTCCTTTTGATGCTCTTTTTGTTTTTTAGTTATATAATCTTCTATATTTTGTATATCCATTACTATTTCCCTATATTCATTAGTATGTTTATATCTACTAAAATTCATTTCTAATTCTAATTTAAAATTATTTATTTGCATAAATGCATCATCAAAACATTCTCTTGCTTTGGTTTCTAATTCATCTTGCTCCTTTATTATATTTTTTATACTTAAATGATCATAATAACTAAGTTCTTCATTCCCATTAGCCATTCTCATACTTCTTATAGAATTATTTAATAAAATAGCTGAAGTTAAAGTAGCTAAAGCTTTATTTTTAAAAATAGTCATTGGAAGTAACGATGCACATAAACTTAATGTTCTTCTTGAAAATGCTTTTAATCTTGTTAATAGTCCTCTTTTTGTTTTAACACTTTTT
>JAFTYN010000081.1 GCA_017461465.1 Bacilli bacterium | reverse complement strand
TTCTTTTGGTTGATTACAAAATGCACGTTTGATATAATGTTAATGAGTGTAGATAGGAGAGAAGTATGAAAAAAGAGGATATTGAAATTTTATCATTCGATGATTTAGAAGAAGAAGAATTTATGCTTAATGATAAATCACCAAAGAAAGAAGAAAAGCCTCAAATCGTTGAAGAAATAATCGAAGAAATAGTAGAAGAAGATACTGTTATAGATACAAAAGAAGAAAAAGATTTATATGATCGTATTGAAGAAGCGGAAAATGAAATATTAAAAAATAAACCAGCTCCAGTTGAAGAAAAGGAAGAACCAAAGAAAAAAGCAAAGGTTAAAAAAGAAAAAGTACCAAAGGAAAAGAAAGTAAAAGAGAAAAAAGTAAAAGAAAAGAAAACGAAAGAGAAAAAAGAAACTAGTAAAAAATTATTTTGGTCTCAAGTTGTGTTTTGTATACTAAGTGCAATATTCATCATAACTTGCTTTGTACATTATGGTTCTAGAATGATTAAATATTATAAAATATATAATCCAAAAACAGAAACTGGTGAAATAGCAGTTTTACTTGGTAATTCTATTACTACTAGTAGTTCTATAGAAACAACAGGTTCTGGTCTTTATAGAGTAAGTGGTGCTTACATATATAAAGGAACTGATGTCGATAATTATGTTTTATTTAATAATAATTTATGGAGAATTACTAAAATAAATACTGATGGTTCAATTGAAATGATTACAGATAATTATGTTAATGCAATGAACTGGAATAATAAAATTTCTACTTATAAAGATTCTGATGTAAGAAAATATCTAAATAACGTATTTTTAAATACTTTAGATAAAGAATATCTTACAACATTAACATTCTGTGAAGATAAAGTAAATGATATTACTAATATGACTTGTAATGATAGTAATTCAGAAGATTATGTTAGACTATTAAGCATCAATGAATTTTTAAATAGTATGGTTGATGGTAAAACATTCATAACAAGTGGTGAAGAATATTTATGGCTTTATGATAGCAGTGATACTGCTGTATGGCATACAAATGGTTCAAATGTTTCTTCAAGTGATGCCAATACAGGTAATTTAGTAAAAGCTTTAGTTCATGTTAAGAATAGTACAGTGTTACTTGGTGGTAAAGGAACTAAAGAAGACCCATATATAATAGAAAAAGAAAATAAGAAATTAAATGTTGGAACTTATGTAAAATTAGGAGAAGATACATGGGTAATTTATGATAAGAAAGATGATGTTTTAAAACTTTCACTAACTAATGTACTTGAAAATACATATCGTTTCGCAACAGATAAAAACGAATTTAATCCAGCAAGTGCTAATAGCTTAGCAAATTATTTAAATAATACATATTATAATAGTTTAAGTTATAAAGATATGTTATTAGATTCTGAATGGTATATTGGTAACTATAATAATAGTTATGAAGATGTTACTTCAAAGAAAGTAACTAGTAAAGTTGGATTATTAAGTGTTGCTGATCTTAAGTATGATGAAGATATTAGCAAATTCTATTTCCTTTTAACACCTGGTGAAACATATTACACATATATATCAGGTGAAGTATTAAGAGAATCAAAAATAACTTTCTCTAGATACATTAGACCTACTATAAGTATAAAGGAAACAAATATAAAAGAAGGTAAGGGAACTCGCGTTAGTCCATATGTATTGGAGGTAAAATAATGAAAAAATTAACAATTTTTATGCTTGTTTTAGATATTTTAGCTCTATTAGGTTTTGGACTTACTTATGGAGTTGAAAAATTCAAAAATACAATTATAGCAACTGCACTTAACACTAAGAGTCACCAGTGGATTGCTTATACTTTCTATAGCGAAGAAGAAATTAATAGAGTTTTAAGTTTAGATAGTTATATTCCTCTTACTGATGATGTTAACTTAGATGAAATAGTAATTGATACTAGTGAAAAAGATAGTTATGAAGACGAGTATGATGAAGCTATATTAACTAGAGAACCAGGAAATGATGATTTTAAACTTTTAAATATTAAAGTGGGGGGATATAATGCTTATCTAGTAGCTATATATGATCCATCAAAAGTACAATTAATTCACTCAAAGACATTTAATACTGGAACAGGCCAAGAACAAATAATTAACATGTGTAAACGCTATGGTGGTGTTGCTTGTGTAAATGGTGGTATGTTTGTTGACTATGGTTATGGTAGTGACGTTCCAATGGGATACCTAATTAAAGATGGTAAAATAATTTGGTCAGACCATTCAAATAAAGCAAATTTAATTGGTTTTACAAATGATAATAAATTACTTTTAACTTATTCAACTGGAGACGAAGCTATTGCCATGGGAATGCGTGATGCTCTAGAATTTGGCCCATTTTTAATAGTTAATGGTAATTCTATTAAATTTTCTAATAGCGATTCAGCAGGTGGTTATTCAAGAGCTGCTCGCGTTGCTATAGGACAAAGAAAAGATGGAGTTGTGTTATTCTTAGTAACTGAAGGAACACATTCAGCTGGTCCTAATTTAGGTGAAATAGTTGAAACACTAGAAAAATATAAAGCTTATAACGCAGCTAATTTAGATGGTGGAACATCAGCACAATTGGTAGTAAACAATAAATTAATTAATACTCCAAAAAATATTTTTGGTCAAACTGTATATAACGGAAGATACGTTGTATCAGGTTTTGGATTAATACCATAAAAAGGACTTTAAAAAGTCTTTTTTTATTGCCAAAATACTTCAAAAAAATTAAAAAAGTGATATAATAGACCAGGATTTGTTAAAATGTTCTTATTTTTATAAAAAAAGTGAATAAAAAAAAGGATTTTTGATTTTAATAAAGTATATTATAATTGTAGGGAGTGTTGGTATTATGAATAGTAGTATTAGTCAAGAATTAATTAATGAAATTCGTAATAGCATCGACATAGTAGATGTTGTATCTAGTTATGTTAGTTTAACTCCTAGAGGCAAAAATTATTTTGGAGTATGTCCATTTCATGATGATACTAATCCAAGTATGAGCGTTACTAAAGATAAACAAATATATAAATGTTTTTCATGTGGCGCCACAGGTAATGTATTTAACTTCATTATGGATTATGAGAATATTTCTTTTATAGAGGCTGTAAAGAAATGTGCAGATATGGCAAATATTCCATTAAATATTAGCTTCAAATCTATATCATCATCTAATGATAAAAATAAAAATTTATATGAAATATATGACAATTCCTGTAAGTTCTATCAAAATATGATTAATACAGCAGCTGGTAAGGAAGCAAAAGAATATTTAAAAAAACGTAATATTGATGATTCTATAATTAAAGAATTTAAAATTGGTCTTTCTTTAAAAGAACGAACTATGCTTACACAATTTTTAAGTAAAAAATCTTATTCTAAAACGGATCTTTTAAGAAGTGGCCTAATATTAGAAAATAGTTATGGTATTAATGATATTTATATAGAACGTATTATGTTTCCACTTGAAGATTTACAAGGTAGAGTAGTTGGCTTTAGTGGAAGAATATATAATAAAACTGACAACTCTAAATATATAAATACTAAAGAAACAGATATTTTTAAAAAAGGCGAATTATTATATAATTATTATCGTGCAAAAGATGAAGCCAGAAATAAGGGTTATGTAATTGTTATGGAAGGTTTTATGGATGTCATCAGAGCTTATACTGTAGGAATTAAAAATACTATAGCGATGATGGGAACCGCTGTTACGAAATCGCAAGCTTTAACGATAAAGAAAATGGCTAAAGAAGTATATCTTTGTTTTGATGGGGACAAAGCTGGTGCTCACGCAACTATGTCTTGTGTAGATGAACTTATGAAAATAGGAGTAATGCCTAAAATCATTCGTTTAGAAAATAATATGGATCCAGATGAATTTATACTGAAGTTTGGTAAGGAGAAATTTTTAGAAAAAATAGATAATCCTATAAATGTAATGGATTTCAAATTATCTTATTTAAAAGATAATAAAGATATTTCAAAGTCTGAAGAATTAGCAAATTATGTTAATAATGTTATTAAAGAACTTGGAAAAATAGAAGATGAAGTCTTAAGAGAAATTACATTAAGAAAACTTAGTACTGAATCTAATTTAGATATTAACTTCTTAAAAGAACGTTTAACTTCAGAAGAACCAAAGAAAGTTCTTTCTAAAGAAGTAGAAAAACCAAAAGAAAAACGGAAGTTAAAAGGATATGAATTGGCTGAGCGAAATTTAATTTATTATATGCTTTTATCTAAAGATGTAATTAAGGTATATGACAATAAAGCTGTAATTTTGGAAGATTCTCTTCTTAGGGCTTTAGCAAGAGAAATAAGTGCTTATTATCACAAATATAATAATATTTCTATGGCAGATTTCATAAGCTATGCTTCTAATTATGAAAACATTAATAAAACATTAAATGAAATTTTAAATTTAGATTTAAAAGATGATATAGATATGAATGTTATTTCTGATTATGTTGATACAATTAGAAAGAACCAAATAGAGAAACAAATAAAAAGATTAACAAAACAGATGGAAGAAACAACAGATGACGAATATAGAAAAAAACTAGCTTCAAGAATAGTTGAGCTTAAAAAGCAAAAATTAATATAGTAAGGTTAGGGGAAAAAAATGCAAGAAATTAAGAGTTTTGAAGAAAGAAAAAATGAATTAGTTAAATTAGGAAAAGAAAGTGGTTTAATTACTTATGAACAACTTGCAAATGCATTAAAAGGGTTAGATTTAGATAGTGATTCATTAGATGAATTATATAACGCTTTTAGTGAAAATAATATTGCTGTTGTTTCTGAAGATGACAATAATGCAGAAGATGGTGGAGATGCCAATTTACTTTCAGATGATATCCTAACTAAGGATTTAAATATTAATGATCCTGTTAGAATGTATTTAAAAGAAATTGGTCAAATCAAACTTTTAACTATGGAAGAAGAATTATCTTTAGCTGATAGAATAGCAGCTGGGGATGAAATGGCTAAAACAATTTTAGCAGAAGCGAATCTACGTTTAGTTGTAAGTATTGCAAAAAGATATGTAGGTAGAGGAATGTTATTCTTAGACTTAATTCAAGAAGGTAATATAGGTTTAATGAAATCAGTTGAAAAGTTTGATGTGTCTAAAGGATATAAGTTTTCTACATATGCAACTTGGTGGATAAGGCAAGCAATAACACGTGCTATCGCAGACCAAGCAAGAACTATTCGTGTTCCTGTTCATATGGTAGAAACAATAAATAAGCTAGCTCGTATTCAAAGACAATTAACTTTAGAGTTAAATCGTGAACCTTCAGAAGATGAATTAGCTGCTAAAATGGGAATTTCAGTTGAAAAAATAAGAGAAATATATAAAATAAGTCAAGAACCAGTTAGTTTAGAGACTCCTATTGGTGAAGAAGATGACTCGCATTTAGGCGATTTTGTACCAGATGAAAGAAATATGAGTCCTGAAGAATATGCTACTAATGAAATCTTAAAAGATGAAATTTCTGAAGTATTATTAACTTTAACTGAAAGAGAAGAAAAAGTAATCAGATTAAGATTTGGATTAGAAGATGGAAAATCTCGTACACTTGAAGAAGTAGGTCAAATGTTTGGTGTTACTCGTGAACGTATTAGACAAATTGAAGCAAAAGCTTTAAGAAAATTACGTCATCCATCACGTTCAAGAAAACTAAAAGATTACATGGTAGAATAA
>JAFTYN010000013.1 GCA_017461465.1 Bacilli bacterium | reverse complement strand
GCAAAGAGGATACACCTGTTCCCATCCCGAACACAGAAGTTAAGCTCTTTCACGCCGACAATAGTGTAAGCGAAGATAGGTAGTTGCAAATTTTTTTTTGTATATTTTTATGGCTAGTCTAGTATTACTAGTCTTTTTTTTGTATAATATTATTGGTGATTAAAATGGAATTTAAAGTGACGACAAGAAATGAAAAAGAAACAATTGCTTTAGCGCAAAATTTAGAATCAGAGAAATTCCCTAATATGGTAATTTGCCTTAATGGTGAATTAGGTAGTGGAAAAACTATGTTTGCAAAAGGTATTGCTAATGCTTTAGGTATAGATGAAACAATTACTTCTCCGACATATACTATTATCAAAGAGTATTGGTATGGAGAATTACCACTTTATCATATGGATGTTTATCGTTTAGATGGACAAACTGATGGTGTAGGTATTGAAGAATACTTTACTAAAGGTGGTATTGTAGTAATTGAATGGGCTGATACTATTAAAGATATTCTTCCAAAAGAAAGATTGGATATTAAATTTGTAGTAGCAGATGAAAATAAACGTGTTTTGGTATTTGAACCACATGGTAAAAAATATGAAGAAATATGTGAGGCTATAATATGATAAGTTTATTTTTAGATACATCTAATTTTAGATTAATTGTTGGTGTTGTAGATGAATCAAATAATAACATTATAACTATGCATAATGAGAAATTGCATGGTGATTTATCTACTAAAGTGTTTGAAATAATTGATTTATGTATTTCAAATGCTAATATTAAACCAACTGATATTAAAAAGATTTACTCTGTAATAGGACCAGGTTCTTTTACAGGTGTTAGAATTGGTGTTACTATTGCCAAAACATTTGCATGGGCTAGAAATATTAAGGTTATTCCTGTATCTAGTCTAGAAGTTTTAGCAACCACAGAAACTGATAAAGATTTTATAATACCAATGATAGATGCTAGACGTGGTTGTGTTTATGCTGGGATATATGATAAAAAGCTTAATCCAGTTATAGATGATGCGTATATTAGTTTAGAAAGCTTAAAAAATAACTTACCTAGTGGTGCTACATATTCATTCATTAGTGATGATAATATAGAATATTTTGATTTAGTTGAAGAATCTAATGTAGATATAATTAAAATAATAAATAAACATAAAAATGAAGAAGGAGTAAACCCACATCATTTAAATCCAGAATATCTAAAAATGACAGAAGCAGAAGCTAATTTATTAAATAAAGAAAATGATTCAAGAGATTAGAGATATAGATACAATAAATGAAAAGTTATCTAATTTTAATACATCAGTAAAAGAAATAGGTGTATATACTAAATATTATTCATATATAGAAAATGACTTAATAGTAGGATTTTTATCGTTTGATTTAATATATGATAGAGCGGAAATAAACTATATTTTTGTAGAAGAAAAATATAGAAAAAAAGGTATTGCCACTAAATTATTAAATCATATGTTGGATATATGTAATAATGAATGTAATAATATAACTCTAGAAGTTAAAGAAAGTAATAAATCAGCTATAAACTTTTATTTAAAAAATGGATTTATAGAAGTAGCAAGAAGAGAAAAATACTATCAAGATGAAGATGGAATTTTGATGATAAAGGAGATGAAATAATATGAAAGATACATATATATTAGCCTTTGAATCAAGTTGTGATGAGACAAGTGTTTCAATTATAAAAAATGGTTCAGAAGAAATTGCAACTGTGGTACTTACTCAGATGGATATACATGCTAAATATGGTGGAGTAGTACCTGAAATTGCTAGTAGATATCATGTTGAGTCAATAACAATGGTCATAGAAGAATGTTTAACTAAAGCAAATATGACTATGGATGAAATAGATGCTATAGCAGTAACATACGGACCAGGTTTAATTGGATCATTATTAGTAGGTATGCAAGCAGCTAAGACTTTATCTTATATATATAATAAACCACTTGTACCAGTTCATCATATTGCAGGACATATATATGCAAATAATCTTGTAGAACCAATGAAATTTCCTTTATTAGCTCTTGTAGTTAGTGGGGGACATACTGAAATAGTTCTAATGCAAGAAGATTATTCTTTTAAGAAAATTGGTGGAACTTTAGATGATGCAGTAGGAGAAGCATATGATAAAGTAGCTAGAGTAATGAGACTTCCTTATCCAGGTGGACCATTAATAGATAGAATAGCTTACGATGGAGTAGATTCTTATGATTTACCTACACCACTTGATGATGATTCTTATAATTTTAGTTTTAGTGGAATCAAAAGTGCTGTTATAAACTTAGTACATAATGAAATGCAAAGAGGTAACTTAATAAGAAACGAAGATTTAGCATGCTCATTTCAAAATAGAGTAGTTAATATACTTGTAAAAAAGGTAATACGTGCTATGAAGGAATATAATGTTCCTAATCTAATAGTAGCAGGTGGAGTAGCAGCTAATAAATGTTTAAGAGCAAGATTAAAAGATGCTTGTGAAAAAGAAGGATTTAATGTTGTTTTCCCAGCAATGAAATATTGTACTGATAATGCTGCTATGATTGGTGCAGCAGGTTATTATGCTTATAAATTAGGCAGAATTGCAGATTTAAACATCAATTCAAAAGCTAACGATGAATTAAACTAGAGGACGAAAGTCCTCTTTTTTTGCACAAAATAGAAAAATGTTAGCAAATTTTGTACAAATATGTAAAATTATGTTATAATGAGTATAGTAAAAATAGGGAAGTCTATATTTT
>JAFTYN010000080.1 GCA_017461465.1 Bacilli bacterium | reverse complement strand
TAGTGCATATTATTCCTAACTATTCAATAGTAGGATTACTTTTAAGACATACGAATAATTATACGGTAGTTAAATCGAGAAAAATGGGGATTATGGCTCATGATGCTCAATCATGGCAAGTAGATGGTGATGACTTTGTTAAAGTAAAATTAAGTATGTCATCTAAAGTACTTGAACATGGTATTTTAACTTGGCTTGATAATTATAATGAACAAGAAAGAAAGGGATTTGTTAAAGAATTATTTGAAATATTTAAAAAACATAATGTTACAAGTTTACTTCAGTTTGTTGAAGAACCTAGATTACTTATTAAATTAATTCGTGATACTCCAAATATGGATCCTATAGTAAAGGAAATGGTAAAAGAACTTGTAGAAATATTAAAAGAATATTCTAAACAAGCAGTAGTAACTACTATCAGTAAAAGTTTAGGAGTTAAAAACCCTGAAATGTTAAAGCTAAGATAAAAAAGAATTAATAAAATTTATTAATTCTTTTATTTTTCTATTTACAAAAGATTTTATAAGTGATATATTTATTTCGACATTTGCGCAAGAAAAATTACATATTTAAAATTAACATACCCACTACATCGAAAGATGTGGATTTTTTGCGTACAAGGAAAGGAGTGTTATAAATGTCACAAATTGAAGTACATAATGTTTCAAAGACTTTCAAAGTAGCTAAAAGAAAAGCTGGAATTAAAGCTAGTTTGAAATCATTTATTAAAAGAGAATACATATATGTAGATGCAATTAAAGATGTCTCTTTTAATATCGAGAAAGGAGAAATAGTAGGCTATATTGGACCTAATGGAGCAGGTAAATCAACTACTATTAAAATGCTTTCTGGAATTCTTACTCCAGATAATGGAGAAATACTTGTTGATAAGATGATTCCGTATAAAGACAGAGAAAAATATGTCAGAAATATTGGAGTTGTATTTGGTCAACGTAGTCAATTATGGTGGGATATACCTGCTGAAGATACTTTTGATCTAATTAGAGAAATCTATAAATTAGATAAAGAAGAATATGAAAAGACTAAACAAGAATTAATAAAAACATTAAACCTTGCTGGTATTATCAATATACCAGTAAGGCAACTTAGTTTGGGTCAAAGAATGCGCTGCGAAATTGCCGCATCACTCTTACATAAACCTCAAATACTATTTTTAGATGAACCAACAATTGGACTTGATGCAGTATCTAAACAAATAGTAAGAGATTTTATAAAAAAAATAAATAAAGAAGAAAAAATAACTGTAATACTTACAACACATGATATGGCAGATATTGAATATTTAGCTAAAAGAATTATTATGATAGGAAAGGGAAAAGTACTTTATGATGGAAGTTTAAATAGTCTAAAACGAAAGTATGATACTAGAAAATATATTACTGTTTCTACTAAAGAAAGGATTAAATCTTTCAGAAAAAAAGGATTACTTGAACATGAAAAAGTGAAGGAGGGTTATAAATTTATAATAGATACTAAAGAAACTAGTGTTTCAGATTTTATTAATTATTTAAGTACTAAAATTAATATTGAAGATATTGATATTCAAAATGAAAATATTGATAACATTATAATTAAACTATATAAGGAATATGAAGTATGAGTCAGTACTTAACATATTTTAAAATTAAATTTATATCAGGTCTTCAATATCGTTCTGCTGCATTAGCAGGCTTATCTACACAGTTCTTTTTTGGACTTGTATTTATAATGGTTTATCATGCATTTTATACATCTGGAAGCGGAAAACTTCCTATGGAATATAGTGCTTTAGTTAGTTATTTATGGCTAGGCCAAGCTTTTTATGCATTAACTTATTTATATCACAGAGAAAAAGATGTCATTAATATGATAAAAAATGGTGATGTAGCTTATGAACTATGTAAACCAGGTAATTTATATTTGAAATGGTTCTTTAAAATATTTGGAAGTAAATTATCTAGTGTACTTCTTAGATTTGCACCAGTTATTTTAGTAGCAATTATACTGCCTATAAATTTTAGATTAACTTCACCAGTAAGTTTATATTCATTTATAGGCTTTATATTAACTTTAATACTTGGTTCTTTTCTAATAACAGCCATTACTACACTTTTACATATTTTAACGTTTTATACTATCGATGCTGAAGGAGTACTTAACTTTTTTAGAGTTATTGCAGAATTATTTGCAGGTGCTATAGTGCCAATACCTTTCTTACCTAAATTCTTACAAACTATATCTAATTATTTACCTTTTCAATATATTAGTGATGTTCCATTTCGAATTTATGTAGGGAATATATCTTCAAATATGATTTTAAATACCTTATTAATACAGTTTATTTGGTTTATTATAATTAGTATTATTGGCATATTTTTAACTAAAAAAGCTTTAAAAAAAGTTATAGTACAGGGAGGTTAATATGAAACTATATTTTAAATATATGCATCTTCATTTGAAGTCAGCTCTTCAGTATAAAAAATCATTTATTTTAAGTATAATATCCCAGTTATTTGTATTCTTTACATATTATTTTACAATTATAGCTTTATTTAATAAATTTAGTAATATAAAAGGTTTTACCTTATATGAAGTATTACTTACATTTGCCATTATTCAAATTGGTTATATAGTTAATGAAAGTTTTGGTAGAGGACTTGATAAATTTGATGACTTAATAATAGCAGGAGAATTTGATAGAATTTTAGTGAAACCAAGAAATATTCTTCTTCAGGTATTTGGATATAAAATAGAAATAGTTAAAATGACTAAATTAATTCAAGGAATAATAATTCTTATAATAGCACTTGTTAATTTAGATATTAGTTGGAATACTATGAAAGTATTAACTTTAATATTGATGATTATAAGTAGTATTCTTATATTCTTTGGCATTTTCTTACTTGCAGCATCTTACTGTTTTATTACAGTTCAAGGTTTAGAAGTTAGAAACTTATTTACAGATGGTGGTAAACATATGGCGCAGTATCCAATTGGTATATTTAATAAAAGTTTTATATTCATATTCACTTTTATTATTCCATATGCTTTTGTAAACTACTATCCACTTTTATATTTACTTGGAAAAAGTAATAACTATTTATATGGTTTTTCACCACTTTTAATATTAATATTCTTAATTCCATGTTTCTTAGCATTTAATTTAGGAAGAAAGCATTATACAAGCTGTGGTAGTTAATTTTGACACACTATTGTTATTATGTTATATTACTCTTGAGGTGTTAATATGAAAAAGAATGTAAATGTCATAATAACAATAGCTTTAATACTTACTTTAGTAGCGTTTTTCATTTCTTATATGATAACTGATACAGAAGATTATAAAGAACCAATTAAAAATGCATATCCTCTAGCTGAAAAATTAGATTTTACTAACAATGATGATAAGTTATTTGCAATAATTTATTTAGGAGATTCAAAAGATAGTTATAATGAAAAATATTACATAAATAAATACTTTAAAGATGTAGATAAAGAGATAATAGATAGTATTAGTACTATTCAAATAGGTGGCAGTGATAAATATCTAATTATTCCTAAATATGAAAATATAGTATTTAATTTATATAATGTTAAAAAAGGGACTAATGGTGAACTTATTGAAAGTTATATAGGGCATGTGGAAAATGCATTTTATTTATATTGTAATGAAGATTCTACATACTCTAATGTAAATATAAAAATAGCATATGATGGTAAAAATTATAGTTATAGTCCTGGAATCAATAAAGATACTAATGAAATAGTAATAGATGATTATATATTAGAAGTAAACTAGTACATAAAGTACTAGTTTTTCTTTTTGAAAATATTAACAATAATATAGATAAAAAGAGCGTGATTCATATTGCGTTTTTTAGTAAAATAAGAGGCAAGGATGAAAGTTTGGAAAATAAAATGGATAACGTCATAATAAAAACTGGATAATTATTTATCCAGTTTTTCTATGTAATTATGACTAGCAGCTTTAATGAGTCTATTCATTACAGCAATTCCGATACCTTCCTTTTTTAATCCTTCTATAATAATTAATTCAGGTTTATTACGATCTACTTCTCTAAGAAGAGAAAATATATTACTTGAGATTTCTTCATAATTATTTATGCTACCGAAAGAATAAAAATTGTTAGTATTAATTAAATTTTGGTGTTCTTTATAACCTATAACATAAGTGTTTTTTGCAATATGCTTATTTATTTCATTAATCATATCATTCTCATTATCCATATATACAAGTAAACATTTACTAGAAGGAGCATAATGTTTATATTTCATACCGGGACTTTCAACTTTGCCTGTTTTTACTTCATTTATGTTTTTGTCAATATTAACGGAATTAGTTACTTCATAAATATCTTCTGGTGTTATTTT
>JAFTYN010000079.1 GCA_017461465.1 Bacilli bacterium | reverse complement strand
TATTGGAAAAGAAGTATTTAGAATATTTGTTGAAGCTGGTGCTCCTAGTGAGATTTTATATGTTAATAAACCACATATAGGTACAGATCTACTTAGAAATGTTGTTATTAATATACGTAAGAAAATTATCGAAATGGGCGGCGAATTTAAGTATAATACTACATTAACGAATATTTATACTAAAAATAATAAATTAGTGAAAATAGAGGTAAATAATGAGGAAATAATAGAGTGTGAAGTACTTGTTTTAGCAATAGGGCATAGTGCTAGAGATACATTTAAAATGTTATACAAAAATAACATAGTGATGAAACCTAAACCATTTGCTATAGGAGTTAGAATTCAGCATCCTCAGGATCTTATAAATAAATCGCAATATGGAGTAGAAAAGCATGAAAAATTAGGAAGTGCTAGTTATAAACTAACTTATCATACTTCAAATAATAGAGGTGTTTATACATTTTGTATGTGTCCAGGTGGTTATGTAGTTAACTCATCATCTGAAGAAAAAAGATTAGCAATAAATGGAATGAGTAATCACGCTAGAGATAGTAAAAATGCAAATAGCGCTATATTAGTAACAATAACACCTGATGATTTTGGTAATAATCCATTAGATGGTATAGCATTCCAAAGAAAATTAGAAGAATTAACTTATAATTTAGGTAATGGTAATATTCCTGTTCAATTATTTAAAGATTATAAAGAAAATGTCATAACAAAAAGTTTTAATACTGTAGAACCTATATTTAAAGGAAATACTAAATTTGCCAATATAAATGAAATATTTCCAGATTATATGAATATAGCGTTAAAGGAAGGTATTGAAGCATTTGGACATAAAATTAAAGGATTTAATATGGATGATGCAATATTAGCTGCTATCGAAAGTAGAACCTCTTCTCCAGTTAAAATAGAGCGAAATGAAGAAGGAATATCAAACATTGAAGGTATATATCCTTGCGGAGAAGGAGCAGGATATGCTGGAGGTATTACATCAGCTGCAATGGACGGAATAAAAACATTCCAGTTTATAGCATCTAAATATAAAAGTAATTATTAAATAATAAAAAGCATATATTTGAATATGAATAATATAATATATGCTTTTTTAATTACCATTTTTTCAGGTTTTTCTACTTTATTAGGTCTAATACCTTTATTTTTAAATATTAAGAGTAAACTATTTTTAAAATTAACAATGCTTTTAGCATCAATAACAATGATATATGTCTCTATCACTAATTTACTTCCAAGTGCTATAAATACACTAAATAATTACTATTCTTACTCAAAAACAATAATATTCATATCATTAAGTTTTATACTAGGAAATCTAATAGCATCATTATTAGATAAAAAAGTAAATATAAATGACAATAAAATATATAAGGTAGGTATTGTAACAGCACTTGGTTTAATTATACATAATCTTTTAGAAGGGATAGCCACATTTATAACAACTTCACATAATATAGTTTTGGGATTGAAACTTGCTATTGCAATAGCTTTACATAATATACCAGAAGGTTTATCTATAGCAATCCCAATATACTATGGCTCTAAAAATAAACTAAAAGCACTACTTATTACTTCATTAGCAGGTATTGCTGAAATAATAGGAGCTATATTATCATATTTTCTATTAAAAAACATATTAAATGAACTTTCATTAGCATTACTTTACAGTCTTATAGCTGGTATAATGCTTTACATTGCACTATACGAACTATTACCTAATCTAAAAGATTTTTAATTTACATATTCTATCTTTAATAGTATAATTTTGTAGAGGGATAAATTATGTTAAATAAAAAGAAAAAGAAAAATAACAATAGGTTACTAAGTATATTTGTAATCTTAATATATATACCAATTATAATAAGTGTTTTTGTAATATTTGCTATGAATAAAGACTTACATTATAAAGAAGAAATAAATATAGAAGTAGGGGAGAAACTACCTTCACTTAAAGATTATTTAGATACTGAAGATTTAAATAGAGTAAATAAAAACATTACTTGGGAAAAAGATTTAAAAGTAGATAAAGATAATAAAGTTTATTATTCTGGTACTTATGATGGTTATATAACTTTTAGAGATAAAAAAATAAAATTCAAATTAAATGTAATTGATGAAGAAGCTCCTACAATAACAGGCGCAAAAGATATTGAAATATTTATAAATGATGAAATAGATTTACTTAAAGATATCAAAACTACTGATAATAGTTTAAATAAAGTTAAACTTAATATTGAAGGAGAATATAGTTTAGAAAAAGAAGGCGTTTATAACTTAAAATATGTTGCTACTGATGCAGCGGGTAATACAGCTTCTAAAGACTTTACTTTAACTGTAAAAACTAAAAATACTCCTAAAATAGCAGAAATCGGTACTACTTCTAAAGGATATAAAATAACTAAAGTAAATGATATTTATTATATTAATGGAATCTTAATTGCTAATAAAACATATAGTTTACCAAGTTCTTATGCACCAGGTGGATTATTAGATATTTTTACTTCAAATTTTAGTAAAATGCGTGATGAAGCTTTAAAAGAAGGTATTAATTTAGAAATAATAAGTGGATACCGTTCATATGCAGATCAAGCTTATATATATAATAATTATGTATTAAGTGATAGTAAATCTAATGCAGATACTTATTCAGCTAGAGCAGGGCACTCAGAACACCAAACAGGACTTGCTGCAGATATCAATAGTTTGAATACCAATTTTATATATACAAAAGAGGGTATGTGGCTAAATAACAATTGCCATAAGTATGGCTTTATTATAAGATATCCAGAAGGGAAGGCGAGTGTAACTGGTTATATGTATGAACCATGGCATATTAGATATGTTGGAACTCCCCTAGCTTCAGAATTATATAATAATGGTAATTGGATTTCTTTAGAAGAATATTATGGTATAACAAGCACATATAATTATTAAACAATGTGATAGAAAACAGGGGAGTTCCCCTGTTTTTATTATGCTTCGTTCACTACTCTCTACTATCTCTTATTTTGCAATTAAATTACCTATTTATCTTTATATATAAGGAATAAAGCCAAAATGCTGTTTTGAATTTTGCATCGAGATATCTTTTGGTGGGTAGTTGTTCACCCTCGATGCAAATTTAGAAATGCTATTTTTATATAAAAAAGAAAAGAGGGCTATAAGCTCTCTTTCTGGGTTATTTACAATCTCTTAAATCAAAAGAATGTTCTGAATCTGGATCATATTCAAATGATCTAGAATTATTTTTTACGAATCCAACATTTTTATTATTAGAATTCTTTTTGTTTGAATTCTTAATGTTGTTATTCATAGAATTAGAATTTCTTCTAGACTGATTATTCTTTTTCATTTTCATCACCCAATAATATTATTGGTAATTAATTATATTTTATTCATATTTTTTTAAATATATTCAACTA
>JAFTYN010000078.1 GCA_017461465.1 Bacilli bacterium | reverse complement strand
ATTAGATGAAAATATGGAAGTTATAGATTTAGCTAAACACTTTTATAGAAAAGGTGTATGTGCTGTTGATTTAGCAGGAGCAGAAGCATTATATCCAACAAGCGATTATAAAGATTTATTTACTTATGCTAAAAAGATAGGCATTCCTTATACCATTCATGCAGGAGAAGCAGATGGCTATGATAGTATTAAAGCTGCAATAGAATTTGGTGCTAAAAGATTAGGCCATGGTGTTAATATAATAAGACATGAAGATTTAATTGAAAAAGTTATTAATAGCGATATTTTATTAGAAGTATGTCCAACAAGTAATGTACAAACTAATATAGTGCAAAGTTATAAGGATTTACCTATAAAAAAAATGTATGATAAAGGTATAACAATTTCGATTAATACAGATAATAGAACCGTATCAAATACTAACTTAACTAAAGAATATCAAAATATTGTAAATAGTTTAGGATTTACAGAAGATGATATCATTAAAATGAATAAGGATGCTATAAAACATTCATTCTTATTAGAAACTGAAAAACAAGAATTACTTAATAAATATAATAGTCTAATTTGAGGTGAAAAATGGAATACATAAAGATAGATAAACAAGCTTATAAAATTCATTTTATAAAAACTGACAAATTTAAAAAAGTAAAAATAAGAATAAATTTTAAAGAAAAAACGACAAAAGAGAAAGTAGTATATCGTAATATGCTTTCTCTTGTTTTACTAGAAGCAACTAAAAAATTTAATACAAGAAGATTACTTGATATAGAATGTGAAAACTTATATAACATAGGAGTAGGAGCAGGAACTAGTAATTCTGGTAATTATCATTTATTAAGATTTAATACTACTTTTTTAAATGAAAAATATACAGAAAAAGGAATGATGGAAGAATCATTTAAATTTTTCTTAGAATTTATATTTAATCCAAATGTTATTGATGGTAAGTTTGAAAGTCAAACATTTAACAATGCAAAAAATATTTTAAAAGAAGATATAGAGTCCTATGCAGATAATCCAGGTAGATTTGCTTTCTCAAGAATATATGAAATAATGTGTCCTAATTCAGTAATTAAATATCGTTCAACTGGTTATATAGAAGATCTTGAAAAAGTAACAGAAGAAAATTTATATGAATACTATAAAGAATTATTAACTAATAATGAAATTGATATTTTTATAATTGGTAATATAGATGTTAAACAAATGGAAAAAATAATTGCAGATAATTTCAATATAGACTCTATAAAACATGAGCAATTAGCGCATATAGTTAAGCAGGATGATTTTAGAACAGAACCTAGAATAATAAAGGAAAATAAAAATATAAATCAAAGTATTCTTATTCTAGGTAGTAAGTTAAAAGATATAACTGAATTTGAAAGAAAATATGTTTTAGTTCTTTATAACTATATTTTAGGTGGAAGTGCAGATTCAAAATTATTTAAAGAAGTAAGAGAAAAAAATAGTTTATGTTACTCAATATCTTCAACACATTCTGGTATTGCTAATTTAGAATTTATTTCAGCTGGGATAGATAAAGAAAATTATGATAAAGCAGTAGAATTAATAAAGGCAGAAATCAAGAATATGGAAGATGGTAATTTTACTGAAGAAGATATAAACCAAGCTAAAATAACTTTTTTAGCGTCTTTAAAAGAAATAGAAGATACTGCAAATGGGATAATTAATATTTATGAAGCTCATGAATATTTAGATTATGATTTATTAGAAGAAAGAGCTAAAGAAATAGAAAAAGTAACAAAAGAAGATATTATTAATGTAAGTAAAAAAATGTATCTAGATACTATATATTTATTAGAAGGAGATAAAAAAGATGCATAAGAAAGAAATAAAGAACTTAGAATTAACTGTTTACTCTGAAAAATTAGATAATGGTTTAGAAATATATATAGTACCTAAAGATAATGTAAATAATACTTATGCAACATATACAACTAGATATGGTGGTATTCATAATGATTTTATTCCAGCAAACGAAAAAGAAATGGTAACAGTACCAAAAGGTATAGCTCACTTTCTAGAACACAAAATGTTTGAACAAGAAAATGGAGAAGATGTCTTTTCTTTCTTTTCAGAAAGAGGAAGTGATGCTAATGCTAACACTAATCCTCGTAAAACTACTTATCTATTTTCAGGCCCTAATGCTTTTTATGAAAATTTAGAATTTTTACTTTCTTATGTAGAAACACCATATTTTACAGATGAAAATGTAGAAAAAGAAAAAGGAATAATAGAACAAGAAATTAAAATGTATCAAGATAAGCCATATTCTAGGATGTATAATGGTATACTTTATAATTTGTTTCATAATTATCCAATGAAATATCCTACAATTGGCACAATAGAAAGTGTAAATAGCATTACTAAAGAAGATTTATATAAATGTTATAATACTTTCTATCATCCATCAAATATGTTTTTAGTAATAACAGGTAATGTAGATCCTGAAAAAGTAATTGAGTTAGTAAAAAAACATGAAGCAAAAAGAAATTTAAAAGAAAATAATAAAATAGTATTAAAAGAGTATGATGAACCAAGAGATGTAGCAAATGCTAGTGAAATAATAAGTATGGATGTTACTGTACCAAAGACAGCTATCGCATATAAGTTCTATATTAAAGATATAAACATGCGTAAAGATAAAGTATATTCAGCTATTTTAAATACACTAGATTTGAAATTAGGTACAACATCATTGTTTTGTGAAAAATTACGTAATGAAGGATTAATAACTGGAAGTATTGATATAACAGGGATTAATGCTGATGATTTTGTTATCGCAGTAATAGATGCTGAAACAAAAGAACCAGAAAAAGTAATTAAGCTTATAAAAGAAGAATTAAAACATATTGAAATAGAAGAACATGAACTTGAAAGAAGAAAAAGAACAGGAATAAGTGATTTAGTATTAGTAAGTGATAATATTTTTAGAATTAATAATATGCTTGTTAATAATATTATTGTAAAAGGTGAAATAGAATATGATCCAATTGGTAGTATTAGAGAAACTACTATTAAAGAAGTAGAAGAAGTATTAAAAAATATTGATTTTAAAAATTACACTATATTTACTGTTATACCTGATAAGGGTTGATAAAATACTTTATTTGTGATAAAGTATAAACTGTGTTAAAAAGGAGGAATATATAGTGGAAATTGCATTAATTATAGTATCAATTTTATTAATTGCTATTGTTCTTTTACAAAGTGGAAAAGCTGAAAGTGCATCAAATGTAATAAGTGGTGGAAACGATAGTTTATTTGCTAATAGAAAAGAAAGAGGCGGCGAATTAATAATAACTCGTGCAACATATATACTTGGAGCAGCATTCTTTATTCTATGCTTAATAATCGGATTTTAATAAAAAAATAATAGGTAACACTATTATTTTTTTCTTTTCAAAAAAATATAAAAATGATATAATAATATAAGATAGTAGGTGGTTAGATGTTAGACTATAAATATAAGTCATATCGTGTTATTGGTAACAACTTTACATATATTGAAATGGTAGATGGAAAAGAACAACATAAGTCTATTCCACTTATGATTAATGGAAAATTAAATCCAAAAACAGAAGAAATAGTAAATGAAATAAATAGAATTAATTCAATAATTAAAGATATGTCTAGAAAAGCTAAAGCAGCTTTAACTCCAAAAATAGAACCTACTAAAAAAGAAGAACCTAAAAAGGTTAGTAATGAAAAAAAGCCTTATCAAGAATTATATGAAAATTTAAAAAATCCATTAGATAATTCAGTAGTAATTGAAAAACTTATCGAAAATTATGCTACATCCATAAATAATTTAGGTGGATTCTATGGTAGATTATCTGAAAGTTTTTCTGGGGATAAAAAATATAAAAATAGATTTTTCCCTTCATCAAAAGATAACTTTTATGCAACTTTATTTAATAAATGGAAAGCTTCAATAATAGAACTTAAAAAAACAGGTAGACTAAATCCGGAAGCAGAATCATTATATCAAAAACTATCAAAGATACCTGATGTTAAGACATATGAAGAAGTAAGAAAAATAGTTTATAGTGATGAAGAAATAGAAGACTATTACTGGGATAATTACTATAGTGGTTGGGTGCATACTAAATCACATAGAATTGATAATACTGCCAAAGAAAAAGTAAGTAATATTGAGCATAGATTATATGTAAGTCCAGAAGGTGTAGTAGTACATGATTTTGCTTTATGTTTTATAAATAAATGTATAGAAAGAAATATACCTTATTATTTTAAATTTGATGAAGCATGTGCTAGAGATGATGCATTAGTTATATATTCAGATACTAAGCATCTTATGGATTATATTGATATATTAAATGAAATAAAAAAAGAACATCCAAAATTAGTGGAATTATGTAAAACTCCACCAATTTTAACAGGTAGAATTAATGATTTTGTAGGATATGGAAGTGAACCTACACCTGATGAAAAAGGTAATCCTCGTTCATTTAATGAGGTCAGATCAACTTTACTTGAAAATGCTTTTGATATAACTGTCTTTAATTGGGCTAGAAATAATCAAAGCACAAGAATAAACTATAAAAATAGAGTAGTAACTATAAGTGATTGGTTATGTCATGAAATAACTAATAGAGTATATGAAATACATGAAAATCGTTTTAAAGACTATAGACAAAAAAATCAATTAGATAATTACTTTAATTATTATGGTTTAAGAGAAGAAGATTTCAATACTCCTATATTTAAAAATCGTATATATAAAGAAGTGAAAAATAATTTTGATGCTTTTATAAATGGTCAAAAAGTAGATATTAGAATTACAACAAGAAATGGCAAAAGCATTAATATTTCAAGTAATAATTTTAAAAATACATTAAAAGATAGAAGTAAAATTATATTTAAAAATGTACCAGAATTAAAAACTGAACTAAGAAAAAATATAGATATAGAAGCTAAAAAAGTTGGCATAGACGTTAATAAATTCTGTATTGATGATCACGCTAGAAAACTATTAGAACATGCTGATCAAACTTATCATACAGATAGAATTAAAACTGAACTTGAAAAAGTAAGAGCAGAATTATTAGGTACTGATTATCAGTCACCAATAGAAACAGGTACATATATAATTTAAAAAAGGTTTACAAACCTTTGTAATAATAAGAAAATAATAGATAACTCTATTATTTTTTTGATGTTTTTGATATAATGTAGTGTAGGTGAAAGTATGAGAAATATTTATGATTATAGTCTTTCAAATTTAACCGAGATAATGCTAGAACTTGGATATAAAAAATTTGCAGCACTTCAAGTATATGACTGGCTTTATAAAAAAAGAGTTAAAAGTTTTGATGAAATGACTAATATAAAAAAAGAATTAGTAAATTATTTAAAAGAAAATTATACTATAGGTACTTTAGAAATCGTTCGCATTCAAAAAGATATAGATGTAAGAAAGTATTTATTTAATTTAGGTGACAACCAAAAAGTAGAAGCTGTGTACATGCATCATGATTATGGTCATAGTTTATGTATTTCTACTCAAGTTGGTTGTAATATGTCATGTGCTTTTTGTGAAAGTGGTAGACTTAAAAAAGTTAGAAACTTAACAAGTGGCGAAATGACAGAACAAATTATTAAAATAGAAGAAGATTTAGGTTTTAGAATTACTCATTTAGTTCTTATGGGAATAGGAGAACCATTTGATAATTATGATAATGTTATGAATTTCATAGATATTATTAATGAACCTAAAGGAATTGAATTAGGTGCTAGACATATAACAATTTCAACAAGTGGTATTGTTCCTAAAATCAAAGAGTTTACTAATCAAGATAAACAAGTTAATTTAGCAATTTCTCTTCATGCACCTAATAATGAAATAAGAAATAAAATTATGCCTGTTAATAAGGCTTATCCTATTGAAAGTCTTATGGATAGTATAAAAAAATATATAGATAAAACAAATAGAAGAGTTACATTTGAATATATCATGATAAAAGATATAAATGATTCAAAGGAAACTGCATTAGAACTTGCCAATCTTTTAAAAGGTATAAATTGTTATGTTAATTTAATACCTTATAATGAAACAAGTCATATCGAGTTTAAGAAAAGTAGTAAAGAGCAAATAATGAAATTCTACGATGTTCTTAAAAAAAATAAAATAAATGTAACTGTAAGAAAAGAATTTGGTTCAAAAGTTGATGCTGCATGTGGCCAACTTAGAGCTAATTATGAGGAGGGAAAATAATGGAATACTGTTATTTAACTGATCCTGGAAAAGTAAGAGATCATAATGAAGATAGTGTAACAATTGTTAAAAATATAAATGATGAAATACTTATGGCTGTTGCCGATGGTATGGGTGGCCATAGAGGAGGAGAAATAGCATCTTCTATCGCTATAAATATAATAGCAAGAAGATTTTCAGAAATTCCTGAAATAGGAGATAAAGAAAGTGCTATTTCTTGGATTCAAAATATTGTTGGCGAAGCTAACAAAGCAATTTATAAATATACAGCTGAACATCCAGAAAGTGAAGGAATGGGAACTACAGTAGTACTTGCTATTCTAGCTAAAGATTTCCTTTTATTTGGAAATATAGGAGATAGTTCAGGTTATGTTATAAAAAATAAAAAACTTCATAAGATTACTACTGATCATACTTTAGTAAACTTATTAGTAAAATCTGGAGAACTTACTTTAGAAGAAGCCAAAGAACATCCTAGAAAAAATGTTCTTATGAGAGCACTTGGTGCTACTCAAGATGTAGAAATGGATGTATTTGATGTTACTGATGAAGTAGAAGGTATTCTTTTATGTAGTGATGGTTTAACTAATATGCTTACAGATGAACAAATTACTAAAGTATTAAATGAAGATCATACAGGAGAAGAAAAATTACAAAAATTAGTGATAAAAAGTAACAATAGAGGGGGAACTGACAATATATCAATCGCTTATTTAAATAAAGGTGGGAAAGTATTATGATTATAAAAGGTCAAAAGATTAATGATAGATATCAAATAATACGCTCAATTGGTGAAGGTGGTATGGCTAATGTATATTTAGCATATGATACCATTTTAGATCGTAATGTAGCGGTTAAAATATTAAGAGGAGATTTAGCGAACGATGAAAAATTTGTAAGAAGATTTCAAAGAGAAGCTATTTCAGCTAGTTCTTTATCACATCCTAACATAGTGGAAATGTATGATGTTGGAGAAGATGATGGAAATTACTTTATAGTAATGGAATATATTGATGGTAAAACATTAAAAAGTTTAGTAAAGAAAAGAGGAGCACTTACATTACCAGAAGTACTTGATATTATGCTTCAGTTAACTTCTGCTATTGCATGTGCACATGATAGTTATATTATACATAGAGATATTAAGCCACAAAATGTTATGATACTAGATGATGGCAGAGTTAAAATTACAGACTTTGGTATTGCTATTGCAAGTAATGCAACTGAGCTTACTCAAACAAACTCAGTTATGGGATCAGTTCATTATTTACCACCAGAACAAGCAAATGGTTTAACAGCTACTACAAAAAGTGATATTTATTCATTAGGTATTTTAATGTATGAACTTATAACTGGTAAAGTTCCTTTCAAAGGTGAAAATGCTGTAGAAATAGCATTAAAACAAATGAAAGAACCAATTCCAAGTATTTGTGAAGATAACGAAGAAATACCTCAGAGAGTTGAGAATATTATTTTAAGAGCATGTGCAAAGAATCCTAAAAATAGATATGATTCAGCTAAAGACATGTTTAAAGATTTAAAAGAATGCTTAAAAGAAGATGCTCCTGCTGAAAAGAAAGTAGTTTATAAATTTTCAGAAGAAGATCTAGAAGAAACAAAAACACTTACTGATTTAAAAGAAGTATCTAGAGCAGAAAAGAATAAAAACGTTTCTAAAGATTCTAAGAAAAAAGAAAAAGAAGAGATAAAAGAAGAAATCGAAGAAGAATTAGAAAAAGAAGAAGCAAAAAAAGATAAGAAATTAAATATAGCTCTTTGGATTACTGGTGGTTTAGTTGGTATTATTGGTATTGCTTTAATAGTAGTAATATTTGTTTTACCAGCTATGGGGCCTAAAGATGTTAAAATACCAGATGTTACAGGTATGACAATAGAAGAAGCAGAAAAGAAACTTTTAGATGCTGGATTTGAAATTGATACTGAAATAAAAGAAAAGGAATCAGATGATTTTGAAGAAGGAGAAGTTATAGAAACAAGTCCTAAGGCTAATAGAACTGTTAAATCAGGTCAAACTATTAAACTTATTGTTTCTATAGGTAATGTAAAAATAGATATTGAAGACTATACTATTAATAATGAAGAATATAAAGATAAAACATATTTAGAAGTTAAAGGTGCGCTTGAAATGCTTGGACTTAAAGTTACTATAGAAAAGAAAGATGTTGAAGAATCAGAGGATATTGAATATGATTCTAATAAGATTATAGAGCAGTCTATAGAACCAGGAGAAAGAGTAGAAAAAGGTACAGAAATAATTTTATATATTCCTAATGTTTTAAGTAAATATCCTGACTTTACAGTTGGCTTTACTTTAGAGCAAATTGCATTATGGGCAGAAGATAATAATATAAAATTAGAAACAGAATATATAACAACTGAAGATTATCCAAATGGTACTATTTTATATCAAAGTAGGGAAAAAGATAGTGTAGTACTTGAAAATGCTACTTTAAAAATAACAATTACTAAAAAGCCAGAAAAAGAAGAGGAACCTGTAAAACCTGAAGATAATAAAGAACCAGCACAAGGAGATAAAGATGCAGGGGAAAATAATTAAAATAATAAGTAATGATTTCACCGTATTATGTGATGATAATACCATTCATACATGTAAAGCTAGAGGAAAATTTCGTAATCAAAAAATTGTTCCTCTAGTAGGTGATTACGTAAAAATTGATTTAGATAATAACTATATTATGGAAGTGCTTCCAAGAAAAAATGAACTATTAAGACCTGCTATATGTAATATTGATCAAGTATTTATAATAGCATCAACTACAAAACCAGAATTTGATACTAACTTACTTGATAAACTTTTAGTTATAGCAGAATATAATCTTATAAAACCAGTAATATGTTTAACTAAATTAGATTTACTTACAGAAAGTAAATTAGAAGAGTTAAAGCCATATTTTGAATACTATAAGAAAATAGGTTATGAGGTAGTTCCTAATACAGATTTAGATAAAATAAAAGCATTACTTAAAGATAAAATAACAGTATTTACTGGTCAATCAGGGGCAGGAAAATCAACATTACTTAATAGATTAGAACCAAACTTTAATATAAAAACAAATGAAATATCAGATGCTTTAGGAAGAGGAAAACATACAACAAGACATACTGAATTACTTAATACTAATGATGGTTGGGTAGCAGACACACCAGGTTTTTCTTCATTAGATTTTAATATGCTTGGAATGACTAAAGCTGATATAAGAGATAACTTTATAGAATTTCAAGAATTAAGAGATAACTGTAAATATAAAGATTGTATGCACTTTAATGATGATAAATGCTTTATAAAAAATGAAGTTCAAAATGGAAATATTATGCAAAGTAGATATGAAAATTATATAAAATTCATAACTAATAAGGAGAAATAACATGAAATACTTATCAACATCAATATTAGGATTTAAAGAAAATGCTAAAGAAAATATAAAGAAAATAGATAGTTTAAATACTGACTATTTACATATTGATATAATGGATGGAATATTTGTTCCAAATAAAACATGGTCAATAGAAGAAACAAAAACTTTGGTAGAAAGTCATACTAAGCCACTTGATGTACATCTTATGGTTAGTGATATAAAAAAATATATCGACGATTTTAGTACCCTTAATCCTACGTATATAACATTTCATTTTGAAGCTACAGAAAATCCTAAAGAAATAATTGAATATATTAAAAGTAAAAACATTAAAGTAGGTATTTCTATTAAACCTAGAACAACAGTTGAAGATTTAATACCATACTTAAATTTAGTAGATTTAATCCTAATTATGAGTGTAGAGCCTGGTAAAGGCGGGCAAGAATATTTAACTAGTGCTAATGAAAAAATAGATGAATTAGAACTACTTAGAAATGCTTATAGATATAATTATTTAATTGAAGTAGATGGTGGTATTAATAATAATACTATTAAAGAGTGTTTAAATGCTGATATGTTTGTTGTAGGTTCATATATAACAAGTAGTGAAGATTTTGAAGAAAAAATAAATGAAATAAAGTCTAATTTTTAGACTTTTTTTATTGTCTATTTACATGTTGACTATAAAACAAAATAAAAAAATGTTATAATTAAAAATAGAGGATGGTGAATAAATGGAAGAAGTAAAAGAAAAATTCAAAGAAGCAGTATCATCAATCCTACCTATAGCAATAATTATGTTTATTATTGGTATTATTCTAGGATTTAATATAGTAACAATGGTCTCACTTATTATTAGTACATTTTTATTAATTATAGGAGTAACTATGTTTACATATGGTGCTGATCTATCTATGATAGAAATAGGAAAAATAGTATCCTCGAATTTAATACGGACTAAAAAACCCATTATAATAGCTTTTATCTCATTTATAGTAGGTGTTATTATTACAGTTGCAGAACCTGATTTGAAAGTT
>JAFTYN010000077.1 GCA_017461465.1 Bacilli bacterium | reverse complement strand
TCATTATTATCAGTTATTACTAAATCATCAGGTATATAATTTTCATCTAGTCTATTTTCTTTATTTATTAATACTTCAACATCCATTATTTAACTTCAATTTTAGTTTTTCCACCCATGTATGGTTGTAATGCTTTTGGAATATTTACACTTCCATCTTCATTGTAATTATTTTCAAGAAGTGCAATTAATCCTCTTGGAGTAGCTACTACAGTGTTATTTAATGTATGAACATAGTATGTACCATCTTCACCTTTTGTACGGATACCAAGTCTTCTAGCTTGAGCATCTCCTAAAGTAGAACATGAACCAACTTCAAAGTATTTCTTTTGTCTTGGACTCCAAGCTTCTACATCACAAGATTTAACTTTAAGATCTGCTAAGTCACCTGAACAGCATTCAAGTGTTCTAACAGGTATATCTAAGTTTCTAAAGAATTCAACTGTATAACTCCACATTTTGTTATACCATTCCATAGAATCTTCTGGTTTACAAATAACGATCATTTCTTGTTTTTCAAATTGATGAACTCTATATAAACCTCTTTCTTCTAGACCATGAGATCCACCTTCTTTTCTAAAACATGGTGAATAACTTGTCATAGTTATTGGAAGTTCTGCTTCTTTAACAATTTGATCTTTAAATTTACCTATCATTGAGTGTTCTGAAGTACCTATTAAGTATAAATCTTCTCCTTCAATTTTATACATCATTGCTTGCATTTCAGGGAAAGACATAACTCCTGTAACTACATCAGCATGTATCATAAATGGTGGTATAGCATAAGTAAATCCTTTTTCAATCATAAAATCTCTAGCATATGCTATCATAGCTTCATGAAGTCTTGCTATATCTCCTAGTAAATAATAAAATCCTTGACCACTAGTTCTTCCTGCTGCTTCTTTATCAAGACCTGCTAATCTTTCAATAATATCAGCATGATATGGTATTTCATATTCAGGAACAACTGGTTCACCGAATTTTTCTACTTCTACGTTATGTGTATCATCTTCACCGATTGGAACTGTATCATCAATAATATTAGGAATTACCATCATTTTATCTTTAATGTCTTTTTGTAATTCTTCTTCTTTTACTTCTAAAGCAGCTATTTTATCTCCATATTCTGCTATTTCTTCTTTAACTTTGTTAGCTTCATCCTTTTTACCTTCACGCATTAAAGTACCAATTTCAGCACTTTTGCTATTTTTTAAAGCACGCATATTATCTGCTTCTTGCTTAGCTTCACGGAATTTAATATCTAATTCATAAATTTCATCTACTAAAGGTAATTTTTCATCTTGGAATTTCTTTTTAATATTTTCTTTAACTAAATCTCTATTTTCTCTAATTAATTTAATATCTATCATATTATCATCCTTCCTTAAAATAATTTATTATATACATTCCTATATAACAATTTTTCTATTTCTTTATCATTATATTTTTCTTTTAATAATTCTATTAAATCTTTTTTTATTGTTTCATAATTAAATATTGGTTTACCATGATCATCATTAAACAACTCTCTAATAAACATCATATCATCAGTTGAAACTCCAACATTATCAATTCCCATTATACTAACTATATGATTAATATGTTTAAAATACATATCTTTTAAATCTTTATAACTTGCATTTATATCTTTTACAAAAGCTGAGTAAGATACAACACCTACTATAGCATTTACCTCTTTTAAAGCTTTAAGCTGCTCATCATCTAAATTTCTTTTATGATTACATAAGCTATAAGCATTTGAGTGACTTGCTATAACTTTAACATTTTTCCCTTTACTTATTTCTTCTTTAACTAGGTTAATAGTATCATAAAAAGTATTTTTATTCATATGTGAAACATCAATAGAAATACCTAACTCTATAGCTTTTTTTAAGAAACTTTTACCTTCTTCTGTTAGACCATAAGAATCTCTATTACCGGAACCATATTTATTAGGATTATTCCATACAAGTAATATATTTCTTAAACCTAGATTATAAAGTTCTTCTAGTTCATTTTCATCTTTTATATAGTCCGATCCTTCTATACTAAATAATATATCAGTAGTAGGTAAATACCTTTTAAATAAATCAGTAGATATTTTAAACATCTCTACTACATCTATTTCTTTATAATATTTTCCCATTTCTTCTTTCATTTCTTCTTCATTCATAAAATAAAGATTTGCTATAAGACCGGAGACATTATCACTATTATAATTTTTTATCCAAGATTCAATATAACTAAAATCATTTCTTAGATAACAATTATAAATAACTGATAACATATCATAGTGCATATCAATCATATTTTCACCTTCCTTTTAATAAAAAAAGACTAAAGTATAGGAGCGATAAGCGCGGTACCATCCTACTTTAGTCTTAATTTAAATAACGGTATTAACCGGAAATGTTTGCATTTCTCTCAGAAGTAGATTCATAAAATATTATTGTTTATTTTCACCAACCATAAACTCTCTTTAAATAATTAATTTTATTACTAGTCTTCGTCATCAATTTATAAAGATTATATCACAAAATTAATAAATTCCAACATTTTTTTGTTTTTTTATACTCTAGCAACCATTAAATTACTTGAAGTATATCTTTTTAATCCTTTATAAAAGATTAAAAAGGCTATACTTATGAATATTAAAGTTGCTAATAATATTAATAATAAATATGTTAAGTTAAAACTTAAAATTAACTTAGTAGGTAAATATACTGCAAAACCTACTGGTATTATAGTAAATAACATTATTTTAATTGCTCTATTAAAGATAGTATCTGGATATGTAGAGAAATTAATAAATATATGAATTATACTATCTGATAAATAGTTAGCTCTAATAAACCAGAATGTTAAACTATTTAATATACATGCTAAAGATGCATATAATAATCCACCAAAGATTATTAGAAATGTAAACATTAAAATGTCATATATATTTAAATAAAATATAAACATTAGGACATAGCCATATAGAAAATCTCCAATAGCCGATGTTCTTGTTGAACTTGTAGCAAGCATAATTAAGGTATTTTTAGGAGTTACTAGAAAACTATCAACTTTACCATTTTCAATCATCTGTGGCATCTTAAAAATTCCATTAAATAATATATGTGCAAGACCGTATGATGAACTTGATATAGCCCATAGTAATATAATATCTTCCATTAAATATCCACCAAAATTATCTTTTAGTGAGAATAAAATTATCCACTGAACTATGAATGTTGCATTATTTATAATCATAAATAATACATTAGTTATGAAAGTAACTCTATTTGTCATTTCTCTCATTAAATTATACTTTATTGATAAAAACATTACTTTTATCTGATTTTTAGCCGCCGTTAACATTTACTCTTTTTACCCCCTTTTTAAATACTAATATCATAATTAAACCCGTAATTAATGTATATATAAGTTGACCTATAAGTATACTTTTAAATAACTCAAACGAGAAGTCAACTATTAATTTAGAAGGACCATATATAACTACATATACAGGAGTAAATGCTATATATGGTTGTAAAAATTTTGGAAACATTTCAACTGGAAAGAACACACCTAAAATAAGCATAAACTTATTATATATCCAGTGAAATGGTTCACTATCTTCTATCCAAAACGATAATAAACTTATTGTTATTTTTAGAAAACCATTTATTAAGAATCCTAAGATAAAAGATAAAATAATAAATATAATATTAGTAAAATTAAATCCTGGGATAAAGCCTACAAATAAAACTGCAAGTAAAATACTTACAAGTGCATATAGAAGAACTCTTAAAATAGAGTCTCCTATATACTTCATAAATATATATCCTAAATAATGATATGGTTTATTTATATGGTAAGCTATATTACCATTTTTGATATCTTCTGTTATCTCATTTATTATTACTTTACTATTACCACCATAAGTGATAATTTCCGACATTAATATGTACCACATCATCTGGGTTAAAGTATATCCATTTATTATGTTTGATGCATCACTGTACACATATGACCATAAACTAAACATAACAAATATGCTTATAAAATATCCAATAAACTTAAATAAAATACTTGATACATACTGAATACTATCTAAAAAAGTAGTTTTTAAAATGTAAATATATTTACGCATTATTTAGTATCCTTATATATTTCTGTAATTATATTTTCTAGGGGAATATTAGATATATTAATATCAATTATTTTATCTGGTTCTAATAATTTTATAGCATCACTTATACTTCTTTTTGTAGTATCTACTTCTAGTTTTAAACTATAGTCTTTATCTTTTAAAATTGTTATACCATCAAGTTCTTTTAAATTAATTTTTTCTTTCATTTTTGCTTCTACTATTTTTTTATTTAAATAATGATATTTTAGATTTTCCATAGAATCATCAAGTACGATTTTACCATTATTAACTATGACAACTCTTTTACATAGTTTTTCAATATCAGATACATCATGGCTTGTTAAAAAGACTGTTGTTTTATTTTCTTTATTTAGTCTTTTTATAAGTGTTCTGATTTTCTCTTTTACTACTGGATCAAGTCCAATAGTAGGTTCATCTAAGAATAAGATTTTTGGATTATGAATTAAAGAAGCAACAATTTCACATCTTATTCTTTGACCTAACGATAAGTTTCTAACAGGAGTATTTATAAAATCATCAAGTTCAAACAACTCTTTATACTCTTTTATTCTTTTTTCAATTATAGCATCATCTAAATCATATACCGCCCCAAAAAATTTAAAATTATCATATGGTGTTAGATGTGTCCACAACTGTTCTTTTTGACCAAATACTGTACCTATTTGATAAGCTAATTTTTTTCTTTCTTTTGTAGGATTAATTCCCATTACTTTTACTTCTCCACTAGTTGGATATAAAATACCTGTAAGCATTTTTATAGTTGTAGATTTCCCTGCTCCATTTGGACCAATAAAGGCTATCATTTCACCTTGTTCTACTTCAAACGAAACTTTATCTACAGCTTTAGTAGTTTTATATTTAGGTTTAAATATTGATTTAATACTACCTTTTAATCCTTTTTCTTTTACTTTAACTTTAAAGTTTTTAGATAATTTTTCAACTTCAATAACTTTCATTTTACCCCTCCTTTTGAATACATATAGCTTAATCAATCTTATATATACCACCTAATCAACTTATATCTTTACAATAGAAAAAAGTACAGAATCCTATCATAAAGATAGTGACTCCGTACTTCTACGTGTAGGTATTACCCCAGCGCAGCTAGAAATAAATCATATGCGCTCTCACTCGTTGCAGAAGATTATACTACTATTTTTTATTTTGTCAACCCTTTTTGGTTAACATTTTATTTTTTTTAGAAAGTGTATACCTAACAATAATTTGATAATTTATGGTTTTCATAAAAAAAAAATTATGTTATAATAAATTTATAATAGAGAAAGGTAGGATGTACTATGGCTAAAAGAGTTACTAAAAAACAAATGGAACAAAGCAAAGAAATGAATTTAATGATCGTTAATGGTTTATTACAATCATTACTTATTTCAATTTTAGTATATGCAATGTTCGGACCATTTAATGAAACAATAGTAGCAATTCTTGATACTATTAATGCACACAATATTTCTGCATGGCATTTAGCTGTTATAGCTTTCCCAATAATATTCGTTTGCAGCACTGTAATTAATTTAGGTGTTTATGTAGCAAAAGATAGAAAATAAAGTTAACTACTTTATTTTTTTTCTTTTTAAGTTGTAGTATTCTACAACTTTTTTGTTCAAATAAAAAATAAAGTAAATTCTTACTTTATTTTTTTGTATCTAGATTCAATTATGGAATATAAATAGCCTTCAATATCTTTGCTAGTTATTTTCTTTAGATAATCTATATAACCATTAATTTGCTCAATATAATATTCTTCATCAATATTTTTAAGTTTATAGTCAACTATTATAAACTTATCTTCTTTTTCAATAAGCAAATCCATTATACCATGTGATTCATTATCATAAAATTCAAATTCTTTATAAACTTTAGAATTGCTAATATCTTCCATAAATGGCATTTCAAACATTTTTTCAATCTTTTCTTTAAAGAAATTACTTACTTCATACTTTTGAATATCTTCTTTGTAATTTTTAAAATCTAAATATTCTAAAACTTCATGAATATTTAAACCTGCTTCATTATCTATTTTCTCAATAGTATCTCTCTTGTGTGAATAACTAGTTTCCTCTATTAATTCGTTTTTTATATTAATAGTCTCAGTATCATATTTAAAACTTGATGCAACTATTTTTTCTTTATAGTCTACTTTTAACTCTTTTTCATAGTTTTTATTTACAGTATAACTTAATGTTTTAATATACTTTTTAAGTTCATTTTTTAATGATACTATAACGTCTTCAAAAGATGAATATTTAAGTCTTTCTAAATTATTTACTAAACCATTTTCAAAAGGAAGTATACTATCTTCGCTTTCCATAATAGGATTTACCATAATCATTTTTTCTTTAGCACGTGTTACTGCTACATAAAGAACTCTGAGTCTTTCCGCAATATCTTCTTTTAAGTAATTATCACTTAATAATCTTTTATATATAGTGTCAGTTAGTCCTTCTTTAAATACAGGCATTACTATTCCATATTCATAGCTAAATAAGAATTTATCTTTTAAATCTGCTTTATTAAATTTCTTGTAAAGACTAGGAAAATAACATACTGGATATTCTAAGCCTTTAGAGTTATGAATACTCATGATATTTACAGAATTACTTGAGGTATCTTTCTTATTAGAAAATTGAATATCTAATTTTTTGTCAAATACATTATCAAAGTATGTAATAAAATCTTCTAAAGTATATCCTATATTTTCTAAATTACTTGCAACATCTACAATATAATCTAACTTTTTATTTACATTAGATACATTACCTATTCTTATACTTTTTAAATAAAAATCATATTCTTTATATATTTCTATAATTAAATTACTTAATGATTTTTCATTAGATATCTTTGAAAGTCTATTAATGCTTTCGAAAAATTCTTTAAAAGTGCTATTTGTAAGCATATCTTTATTAGTAACACTTGTAAAAATATCATTGTCATCAAATTTATATAGATATGATCTTGCTACTGAAATAAATGGATATTCTAAGTTAGAATATTCTTTTTTATTAAATATATCTATTAGCTTAAGTATATTTTTTAGCACATATATTTCATTTGAATAAACAAATTCTTCATCCTTATGCATAATAAGTGGAATTCCTTTATAATCAAATACTTTTTTATAAAGTTCAAAATTACTTTTTCTATCTATAAGTATTACAAAATCACTATATTTAATATCACGAAGTTCTTTTTTCTTCATATTAAATGTTTGTTCTTTAGCTTTTATTCTATTTATAATGTCATCTGCAATTATGAAAGCCTCTACTTCATCTTTAGAATAATACTTTTTGTTATCTGTAGTTTTATAGTCATAATTATATATTTCCAAATTATAGTTTTGATCTGTTTTACCTTCATTAATATATGTTTTATTACCATATATCATATTATGCCCATTTTGATAATTAGCTCCACCTATTTCTTCATCCATTATATAATTAAACATCTCATTTATATTATCAAGAACTTCACACCTAGATCTAAAGTTCTTAGTTAAATCAAGGGCATAACCACCATTTCCTTGTTTATAATTATGATATTTTTCCATAAATATTCTAGGATTAGCATTTCTAAAACGATATATTGATTGCTTAACATCTCCTACCATATATACATTATTATTACTTATTAAAGAGATAAAATAATCGCCTATATCATTAGTATCTTGATATTCATCAATCATAATTTCATTAGTTTTATCTTTTATACCTTCTCTTATTTCATCATATTCTTCTAATAGTTTAATAGAAAGTCTTGTAATATCACTAAATTCGTAAGAATTATTTTCCTTCTTAAACTCTAATACTTTTTCATCTAATTTCTTAAGTATTCTTATAATTACTTTTGCGTATTCTTTAGTACTTACTATTTCATTTTTAATTTCTTCTAATGAATCATAAACTAATAATGATTTTAAATCTTCAAAATATTTCTTTAATTTTTCGTAGTATCCTTTAATTTCTTCTTTTTCTTCTTCATCTACTTTTTTACTTCTTGTCATTGCTGGAAGCGAGTATAACTCTATTACTCTTTTATAGTCTTCATATTTCTTGCAGTAATTAAGTTCATCTAAAGATTCTTCTATTTTAGAAATAAATTCTACTAAAACTTCATTGGAAACAATATTTTTAATGCACTCTATTAACATTAATATTACATCACTAGTATCTCTAATTAGTTTTAAATATTCTTCTAATTTTTCGTTTATAAAATTATCGTCATAATATTTTTCTATATATGTATCTAAATATTCTGTTTTCTTACATATACTATCAATTTTGCTATAAATACTTAAGATTGAATTTCTTATTAAAACATCATCTTTATTGGTATAAATATCTAATAGTTTTAAGAAGTCTTCATTTTCATATTCTTCTTCTAAAATACTATCTAATATTTCTTCTTTTTTTGATACTAATAAGACATTATCTATAACATTAATATTGTTACTTATTCCTAGTAAATAATGATACTTTTTAAGAAGAGATAAACTATATGCATCAAATGTTGTTATTGGAGCTTGATCTATTAAATATACTTGCTCTTTTAAATTAGGATTTTCTTTAGCTGCATTAACTATTTTATCTCTAACTCGCTCACGCATTTCAGCTGCTGCTGCATTAGTAAATGTAAGAATAATCATATCATTTATAGATACTCCAGATTTAATCTTCTCAATTATTCTTTCTGTTAAAACAGCCGTTTTTCCTGAACCTGCTCCTGCTGAAACAATTATATTTTTACCAGTTAGATATATAGCTTCCCACTGCTCATCTGTCCATGTAACATCAGCTGGTTTAGTTGGTATCATCTTCTTCACCTCCTAGGAATTCTAAATCTTTATATTCTTTTAACTCAACAACATTATTATTATTCATATAACAAATATCTCTAAATGAACAATATTCACATCCTACATTAGTATTACCTAATTTTTTAGGATTAATTTCAAAACTTGATTCATTAATACACTTAATAACGCTTTCTATGTTTTCTCCAACTATATCAATTAATTTATTTATTTTTTCATCATCTAAAACTTTAGAATAAGCATAAAATTCACCAGATTGTTTTACTTTAATTCCTTTTATATAACTAGAATCCATATATTCTTTATCAATATGATATAATCTATCAACTTTATCAGTCGTGTATCCATCTAACTTCATATTTTTAGTTACTAATTCATCATAAGTTTTATTTTTTTCACTTGATAGTACTTCACTCATAATAGATTGTAAGTACATACCTGTAAAGACTGGATT
Source organism: Bacilli bacterium (assembly GCA_017461465.1). Lineage (GTDB taxonomy): Bacteria > Bacillota_I > Bacilli_A > RF39 > UBA660 > RGIG4266. Next base: position 2,079 of record JAFTYN010000077.1, on the reverse strand, counting down.
TTCTATAACTTTAGTATTTTTTATTAGATATAAATAATATAGAAGCTGCATATCAAGTCCATATATAACTTTATTAAAATCTCCATGTAATGAACCTGTTTTATAATCGATTACAATAGTATAGGTATTACTTTCATCTTTAAATGTCATTATTCTATCTATTTTACCTACTATTTTAACTTCTAAGTCATTTTCTTTATTTATACTAAACCAATGTTCAAAATAAGAATTATCATAATCAGTTTTTTCAAGATTATCATTTATGACACTTATTAACTTTTTCATTGCTTTTTTATATTTTCCTAAATAAAATAATTCTTTTTTAGATGGATTAATATACATTTCATTAATAACATCATCTATTATTTTGTCATAATCTTTAACATTATCTTTATATATACGATATAAAACTTCATGGAATAAATTACCTATTTTTTGACTTATTGTTTCTTCATAAGTTGATAGTTTAAAAATATTTTCAAGCATAAATCTAAATTTACATTTAAAAAATGTATTTGTATTTGAATAAGATAAATTAATTTTATTATCAAGTCTTTTCTTTATGATATTATAATCAATCTTATTATAAGAGTTGTCATAAGAATTATATTCTAAGTCAGTATAACTTGAATACAAGTTTTCTAAATCCTCACTTCTAACATTATATTTAATAAAATTATCTAATCTATCACCAAGCATAATCTTATTAATTAATTCATTACGATAATCATATACTTTTTTTATAATATTAACTTTCATACTTTCTTTTAATTCATTAATGTAATTAGACATAGTAAAGTTTTGAAAATTAGAAGTTAATTTATAAGATAAATATATATTTTTAGTATTATTTATAAAATCAAATAAAGTATTTGTTTCAAGTTTATTTTTTATTAAACTTGTATCACTATCTAATTCTTCTAATTCTATATCAAGTAGATATTTATCATCTTTATGTATTTTGGGAATTTTATCTTGATTAAATCCTAATATGAATATATATTCATCGTCTTTAGGTAAATAATTTTTGTAATTTATTTCTTTTACTGCATTATTAAATTCATCAAAAGTTATATTAGTATTTTTTAAATCATATATTAATTCTTCTTTATATTCTCTTACATATTCAAAATCAGTGTACTTATTAAATATTTCTATAATCTTATATTTTAATTTATCTTTCATATTTAAAGTAGTTAAAATATTATTTACATCTACTGTAAGAGTGTCATCATTAATGCTAGATAATAATTTTTTTATGCTAGAAATTTTATATAATGAATTATTAGTATTAATACTAAATGGAATATTATAATAATTGAATATTTTATTTATAGGTGCTTTATAAACTGAATCTAGTGTGTTAATTTTTATTTTATCTAAAGTTATTCCTTCTTTTATTAAATCTGATATTTTATTTGCTACAAATAACAATTCTTCTTCTAGCGTGTTAAATTCATATATATCTATACCTTCTTTTACTTTTGTTTCTAGTTCATAGTAAGAAATATTATTCTTTTTTTCCAGTTCTAAAAATATCTTATTTATGATACTATTTACATTATCTTTAAATATAATAATATCTTTACTTTCTAAAAATACTTTTATACTATCATTAAATACTATATGATTATTTTCTATTAAATCCTTTTTAATTTTTACTAATTCATTTAATTTAGATGATTTATATACCTTACTTGTATCTACTTCATACAAATTATTCAAAATTATTTTACCTATTTCAGGAATATAATTATATTTTTTATCTAAATATACTAAAGCACTATCTTTATATTCATAAAGATATTTACTTCTTAATTCAGCATAATCAATATATTTAATACTATAATTTAAACTTGTAAAATCTATAACATCTTTTTTTAAATAAGATGGTCCTATAATAATTTGATTATCAGTAAATTTGATATTATTTAAATCTATACTTTTCATAACTATCACCACTACAACAATTATATCATAGTAAATAATTAAAAAAGATATAGAAACTAAATTAGTTTATCTATATCCTTAGGAACATTATCATTTACCACTGCTTCAATTATCTTGTTTTCCTTCTCT
>JAFTYN010000076.1 GCA_017461465.1 Bacilli bacterium | reverse complement strand
TATGGTGCTGATCTATCTATGATAGAAATAGGAAAAATAGTATCCTCGAATTTAATACGGACTAAAAAACCCATTATAATAGCTTTTATCTCATTTATAGTAGGTGTTATTATTACAGTTGCAGAACCTGATTTGAAAGTTCTAGCGACCCAAATGACTGCTATAGATAGTAAAGCATTTATTATGTGTGTTGGTGTTGGTGTTGGTTTATTTCTAGCTTTAGCAGCTATAAGAATACTATTTCAATTAAGTTTAAAAGCAATACTTGCTATATTTTATGGGATATTATTAATATTCTTATGTATATCAGCAAGTGAAATGATTCCAGTAGCGTTTGATTCAGGAGGAGTTACAACGGGTCCTATGTCAGTTCCTTTTATTCTGGCAATGGGATTAGGCTTCTCAGCATCAAGAGCAAAGCATAAATCAAAAGAAGATAGTTTTGGCTTAGTTGCTCTTTGTTCAATTGGTCCAATATTAGTTGTATTAATATTTGGTCTTCTTATGAATCAAGATATGAATTATACTTACAATATAAGTAAAGAAATAACTTCTTTTAGTACTTTAGCTTTGAATTATGCTAATAATATATTACCAACACTTAAAGAAGTAATTATGTCTTTACTTCCTATATTAGCATTATTTATAATATTTGCATTCTTAAGTAAAAAAGTTAAAAAGAAAAAAGTGATGCAAATACTTACAGGATTAGTAATCACTTTATTAGGATTAATTTTATTCTTTGTAGGTGTTAATGTTGGATATATGCCAATAGCATATTTACTAGGAATTAAAATGGTTACTAGTTATAAAGTATTTTTAGTTCCACTAGGTATTATTATAGGAGTTGTAATAGTTAAAGCAGAACCAGCTGTTTCAGTCTTAACAGAACAAATAGAAAAAATGACAGAAGGAAGTATCAAAAGAAGTGTTATAACAACAACTATTGCTATTGGTGTAGGAGCTGCAGTTGCAATATCAATAACAAGAATATTAACAGGAATACCTATCTTCTGGTTCTTGTTTATTGGTTATTTGATTGCTATACTTCTTATGATAAAATGCCCTAAATTATTTACAATGGTAGCGTTTGATTCAGGGGGAGCTGTATCAGGACCTATGACTAGTTCATTTTTATTACCACTTATGATAGGTATTTGCTATCAAGTAGGAGGTAATGTACTTACAGATGCATTTGGCTTAGTTGCATTAGTGGCATTATCACCATTATTAACAATACAAATTTTAGGAATAATTTATAATATTAAATCTAAAAAACAAATTAAGGTTGAAGATCTTGATGAAGCTATCATCGAGTACAAATGGGGGAATTAGTATGAAAGATTTAGTTTTATTATATATGATTATAAGTCCTAGTGAAGAGAAAAAATATGTTAAAGTATTGAATAAATATAAAGTTCATTTTAAAACAGTTATGCATGGAACAGGGACAGCATCATCTAGTATACTTGAGTATTTTGGATTAGATGAAATAGATAAAACTATTATAATATCTGTAGTTCCAAAAATTATGAGTAAACATATTTTAATGGATATGCATAAGAAAGATAAAATATATGAACCAGGAAAGGGAATAGCATTTACAGTTCCTTTATCAAGTTCAACAAAATATATGTTAGACATGTATAATGATTTTAGTTTGGAGGATATCAAAATGAAAGAAGCAAATAAACATTTAATTGTAACAATATCAAATGAAGGATATGCTGAATCTATTATGAGTGCTGCTAAAAAAGCAGGAGCAACAGGTGGTACTACTATAAATGGTAGAGGTTTAGAAACAGAAAAAGTAATTAAGATTTTAGGTATATCTATTGAACCAGAAAAAGATATTGTATTAATACTAGCATCTGATGATAAGAAAAATGATATCATGAATGAAATAGTTGATAAATGTGGTCTAAAAACAAGAGGAGCAGGAATTTGCTTTTCACTTCCTGTAGATCATGTAGTTGGACTTTCTGAAGAAATAGAATAGTGCTTTTAGCACTATTCTTTTTATTTGAATTCATGTTATAATTAAATAAGTGATTAAGTAAAAGGGAGGAATAACATGAAAAAATATATTACAGTAGATGGCAATGAAGCTGCTGCTAATACAGCGTATATGTTTACAGAAGTAGCAGGTATTTACCCAATTACTCCATCTAGTCCTATGGCAGAACTTGCAGATGATTGGTCTAATAAAAATATGACAAATATTTTTAATGATACAGTTAAAGTAGTAGAAATGCAAAGTGAAGCTGGAGCAGCAGGAATGGTTCATGGCTCACTTCAAGCAGGTTGTTTAACAACAACTTTCACTGCTAGCCAAGGATTATTATTAATGATTCCTAACATGTATAAAATAGCAGGAGAGATGCTTCCAGGAGTATTTCATGTAGCAGCAAGAAGTTTATCAACACATGCACTTTCTATATTTGGAGATCATCAAGATATATATGCAACAAGACAAACAGGATTTTGTATGCTATCTTCTTCATCAGTACAAGATGCTGCAATTTTAGCAGGTGTAGCACATTTAGCAAGTATAAAAGCAAGCTTACCATTCATGCATTTTTTTGATGGTTTTAGAACAAGTCATGAAATAAATAAAATAGTAACTTTAGAAAAAGAAGATTTTGCTAAGTATTTAGATAAAGAAGCATTATTAAAATTTAGAAATAAAGCTTTAAATCCTATGAATCCAAGTATTAAAGGAACTGCTCAAAATGGTGATGTATATTTCCAAGCAACAGAGGTAAGAAATAAATATTATAATGAAGTAGCAGATATTGTTAATGATTACATGGAAAAATTAGGAAAAGAAGTAGGTATAGACTATAAACCATTTAATTATTATGGTTCTAGTGATGCTAAAGAAGTAATTGTTGCTATGGGTAGTGTTTGTGAGACTATCAAGGAAACAATAGATGATTTAAATAATAAAGGTTACAATGTAGGATTAATTGAGGTACACTTATATAGACCATTTAGTACTAAGTATCTTCTAAATGTACTTCCAAAATCAGTATCTAAAATTGCAGTGCTTGATCGTACTAAAGAACCAGGAAGTATTGGAGAACCACTATACTTAGATATTGTTGATGCTTTAAAAGATATGAATATAACAATTACTGGTGGTAGATATGGTTTATCTAGTAAAAATACTACACCAAGACAAATTAAAGCAGTATATGATATGTTAAAAGGAAATATT
>JAFTYN010000075.1 GCA_017461465.1 Bacilli bacterium | reverse complement strand
TGAAAATAATAAATAAAAAATGTATAATTGTATATAGATAAAATAGGGATGTGTTGATATGAATAAAAAAGGATTTACATTAATAGAGTTAATAGCAGTAATAACATTATTTTCAATAATATCACTTTTAGTATTTGGGGCTTTAACAGGTTCAATTAAAAGTGCAAGTGTAAAAGAAATGGAAGTATATAAAGATAATGTATCAAGAGCAGCACAAGTCTATGTAGAAACAAACTTAGAAAATTATACATTAGATAGTCCAGGCAAATATATAGTTTTAAAAGGTGCTAAAATAATAGAAGCAGGATATTTAGATAAAAGTATAAAAAATCCTTCTTCATGTTCAATAGAAGAAGTAAATATAAGAATATATATGGAAAGTGACTATACACTTAGTTATGCAGTATATTGTGATGGCGAAGAACCACCATTATCAGGTGATGCAGAGCCTATTGAACCTGAAACTCCTGTAACACCAGAAACACCAGAAACTCCATCCCAAACTTTATATGTATTTGAATATACAGGAAGTGTTCAAGAAGTAACTTTACCAGCAGGTAAATGGAAGCTTGAGGTGTGGGGAGCTCAAGGTGGTTCAGGCCGTGATAATAATGGTGGAGCTGGTGGTTATTCTGAAGGAGTAATAACCCTATCAAATTCCAGTAATATATATGTTTATGTAGGAGGCCAGGGAGCTACTGGTACTGGTACTTCTGTTATCTCTGGTGGCTTTAATGGCGGTGGTGATGGCTATACCGGTAGTAATAATTCTGGTTATATGGGCTCAGGCGGTGGAGCTTCTGATATAAGAGTTAATACTGATTCACTTTATGCTCGTGTAATAGTAGCAGGTGGCGGCGGCGGATCAGGAAGTTGGTCCGAAAGTGGTTATCAAACACAAGGCGGCGCAGGCGGAGGATTTATAGGTGGTAATTGTATCTCTATAGCAGGTTCTTCCCAAAGTTTAGGTGGTGGTGCTTCTAACATAGAAGCAGGAGAAAACCACGGTGATGTAATAGGTGGTTTTGGATTTGGTGCATATAGTAGTAGCGGTAGTAGCAGCGGCGGCGGAGGCTCAGGTTGGTATGGCGGCGGAGCAGGACGTTCAAATGGTAGCGGCGGCGGCGGAGGCTCAGGTTGGATTTATACAGCAGATAATTTTTCTGCATGGCAAACTGGAAATCCAACAGATGCTAATAATTGGTTACTTAATAGTTCATACTATTTAACAAATGCTGAAACAATTGATGGTACTACGCCATTCTTTGATCCAGATGGTACAGAAGTGACAGGCCATTCAGGAAACGGTTACGCAAAAATAACTTGGGTTAGTAATTAAAAAATAAAACTCTAATGAATTAATCATTAGAGTTTTTTAATTATTAAAATTTCCTATATAAACCTATAGCTTTACCAAGTATTGTTACATTATCTAAAATAATAGGTTCCATAGTATCGTTTTCTGGTTGTAATCTAAAATATCCTTTTTCTTTATAGAATGTTTTTAAAGTAACTTCATTTTCATCAGTCATAGCAACTACTATTTCACCATTTCTAGCTGTATTTTGTCTTTGAACAATAACTATATCGTCATCAAGTATACCAACATTAATCATACTAGTACCACTAACTTTTAAAGTAAATACATCCTTATTATTAGGAACTAAATATGCTGGTAAAGAAAAATATTCATCTGGCATTTCTATTGCTTCAATAGGTGAACCAGCTGTAATTTTACCAAGTAGTGGCACATCAATTACATCTTCTTCTTTCTTATCAAATTCATTTTCAACCAGTAATTCAATCGCTCTATTTTTAGAACTATCTTTCTTTATAAAACCTTTTTCAACTAATTTATTTAAATGTGTATGAATAGTAGCAGGGGAAGATACACCTAAGTCTTTACCAATTTCTCTTACTGTAGGTGGATAACCGTGTGAAACTATATATTCTTTAACATATGTAAGTATTTCTTCTTGTCTTCTAGTTAAATTTTCCATTTTAACCTCCTTTTTATATTATTACAAATACATCTTAACATACTTTACACATTATGTCAAACATTTGTTTGTTTATAGATTGACACGAACAAGTGTTCGTGATAAAATTAAAATACAAGAGGAGGATGAAGTATGTTAGAACTTTTTGAAAGCAAATTAATGACAGGGACAGTAATTTTATTTCTTTTAATGTTTTTTATAGGAGGAGTTATGACAAGAGACATAAGTGTTAGTACTTCTATTTCTGAAACTACTTCAATAAATATGTAGTTTCTATTTTTTTCTTTATTATATTTATTAGTTTTGATATAATATTATTATAATAAAGAGGAGATAATATGGATAATAAAATAATTGCAAACTTAAAAATGTTAGGTATTGATATGATTGATGCTGCTGGTAGTGGACATCCTGGAATTGTTCTTGGAGCAGCACCAATTATATATACATTATATGCTAATCATATGAACATAAATACTAATGATGATAAATGGATTTCAAGAGATAGATTTGTTATGTCAGCGGGACATGGGTCAGCTCTTTTATATTCAACTTTATTTATGGCAGGTTATGATATTAGCATAGATGATCTTAAAAATTTTAGAAGAGCTGGTTACAAAACACCAGGTCATCCAGAGTTTGGTGTTACTCCAGGGGTTGATATGAGTACAGGTCCTTTAGGACAAGGTATTGCGAGTGCAGTTGGAATGGCAATAGGAGAAAAAATTCTGGAGACAAAATTTGTTATGCCTAGTGAAAGTAATGTTTTAGCTAATAAACCATTAATATCATATAATGTTTATGCATTATGTGGTGACGGAGATTTAATGGAAGGAATCAGTTATGAAGCTGCTTCTTTAGCAGGAACATTAAACCTTGATAATTTAATTGTTTTATATGATTCAAATAATGTTAGTTTAGATGGAGATACATCTAATACTTTTACTGAAAATGTATGTGAGCGTTTTAACGCGATGGGATGGTTTACAGTTAGAGTTTTAAATGGGTCAAATGTAGACGAAATTGATAAAGCGATTAATGCTGCAAAAAAATCTGGAAAGCCATCTTTAATTGAAATTAAAACTGTAATTGGTAATGGCTCTATGATGGCAGGAAGTAATGAAGTGCATGGTAAATGTCTTACTAAAGAAGATATTAAATCTTTGAAAGGTATTTTAGGACTTCCTAATGAACCATTTTATATAGATGAAGAAGCAGTTCGTAATTTTAGAAATAAAATTACTGAAAGAAGTGGCAGAAAATATGAAATGTGGAGTAGAGGTTTTACTGAATATAAGAAAAATGTAAATTTAAAAAGTGAAGATTTATTAGATTATTTTATTCATAGTAAGGAATATAATCTTTTAGAGCAAAATTGGCAATTTGATCCAAATACAAAAATAAGTGCTCGTGAAGCAAATGGTGACATTATGCAAGAAATTGCTAAAATAGTTCCTAATTTAATTGGAGGAAGTGCAGACTTAGCTAGCTCAACTAAAACAACTTTAAAGAAATTAGGAGATATTAAAGATGAACATTATGATGGTTCTAATATATGGTTTGGTGTTAGAGAGCATGCTATGGGAGCTATTTTAAATGGACTCGCTTTAACAGGATTTAAAACTTTTGGTTCTACTTTCTTAGTATTTTCTGATTATTTAAAACCAGCTATTAGATTATCTGCATTAATGGATTTACCAGTAAATTATATATTTACCCATGATTCATATGCAGTTGGTCAAGATGGTCCAACTCATCAACCAATAGAGCAACTTGCTATGTTAAGAGCTATTCCGAATTTAAATGTATTTAGACCAGCTGATGCTAAAGAAATAGTGGGATGCTGGAATATGATGCTTAATACTAAAGGACCTAATGCTTTAGCTTTATATAGACAAGAAAGCGAACTTATAGGAGCTACTAATAGTGAATACGTTAAATATGGAGCATATCCAGTAAGAAGAGAAAAAGAAAGATTAAATGGTATTATTATAGCAACTGGTAGTGAAGTTAGAACTGCACTTTTACTTGCTGAACAGTTATATAACGAAAATAAAATTGATTTACGTGTTATAAGTATGCCATGTATGGAACTTTATGAAAAACAATCCGAAAAATATAGACAATCACTTTTACCAGTAGGCTATAAAACAATAGTAATTGAAGCTGGTTCATCTCTTGGATGGTACAAATATGTTTATAATGAAAAATACTTAATGACTATAGATAGATTTGGCATTAGTGGTACTAAAGGTGAAGTTGAAAAAGAACTTGAATATACTTTTGAAAATCTTAAAGAACGTATGAAGAGATTATTTTAAATAGTCTCTTTTTTATTTATAAATAAAAAGAGATGTGCTATAATTATTTTAGATACTAGGAGGTTATTATGAGCTTATTTAAATTATTAAAAAAACAAAAAGAGAATATTAATGTTGAGGAAGAAATTGCTAAAATTAAAGATGTTAAGCCAGGTGTAGTAGCACCAGAACAAAGTAATTTGAAATTTAGTTTATTATGTATTAATTTAGGAGTAGATGAGTATGCTTTTACTCTAACAGCTAATCATACTGGAAAAATAATTGTAAGTAAAAGTATGTCTAGAGAAGAATATAAAGATTTAAAAAGAAGTGTTGAACTTTATGAAGTAATTGAAAAAAATTTAAAATCATTTAAAAAGTATATTACTAGAGTTTCTCCTAATTGTAATAGGGATAATATGATTCAAATAGAAATCAACAATGAAAGATTAACTTTATTTAGAGGAAATGATGAAGAAGAAGTTTCTATGTTTTATGATATGTTACTTCATAGTTTTGCTAGAGTTTTAGATATAAGTAAAACTTTTGAGGATGTTAGAATTAATTTTTCTTTTGATTATCCTAATACTTATGAACAAATACCTTCTAACACTGATTTAGATAAATATTGTTTACTTTCAAATTCTAAACCACTTGTAGTATTTAATGATAGTAATAGTAATAATATAACTTTTGAATACATACCATTTAAAGAAGGAATAGTAGATCAAATAATTAATAATATTAATACTAGCGGAGATTATGAATTATTAACTGCTATGGACTTAACAAATGATACTTTTAATATAAATGTTTTAATTGCAAATTATAAAGAAACTAATAAGGTTGGAGCATTAGGATTTATAACATATAATAAAGTGTGTATAATATTTACTATGCCAATTGAATCAAGAGAAACAATAGATATAAATAATCTTTTAGAAAATATAAAAATAAAAGATATGTTAAATATGATAAAATCTTTTAAAATTATAGATGAAGATGCTATAAATAGTTAATATTACTTGAAATAATAAGGACTTTTTAGTAAAATATACCTTGGGAAGGATTTGAGAAAGTGGGAGCATTTTTAATAGATTTATTACAAGTTTTAGTTGGTGTAATAATTGGTGCTATTATCGGATTCTTTGTTGCTAGAAAATATATGAAAAAATATATGAAACAAAATCCACCAATTAATGAACAAATGATTAAAGCTATGATGACACAAATGGGGAGAACTCCAAGTCAAAAACAAGTAAATCAAATGATGAAAGCAATGAATAAGTATATGGACTAGTTCATTGCTTTTTTTGATATAACTTAAGGTTATATATAGGCTCATTAATAAGTATATTATGTTTAATTGATTTAAAGATTTTATTTTGGTATCATAGAAATCAACGTTTGGAGGAGAAATTATGAAATTATTACCAGAACAAGTGGCAAAAATGCGTGAAACTTTAGAACAATTAAAAGTTCAATATAAAGAAACAGTTGAAGAAAAAGCTTCTAATGCTAGAAATGCTCACATTGGAACTGACGGATTTGATGATATAAATACATCAGTTAGTGCATATCAAGTACAAGATATTATTAGTAGAATGAGTGAATTAGAAGCAATAATTAATAGTGCTACTATAATCGAAATTGGTGATTCTGAAACTATCCAAATAGGTAGTAAGTTTACAGCAACTATTAATTTTTGGGGAGAAGACGAAACTCAAGATTATATTTTATGTGAAATGCATGAAACTATTGATGGTGAAGATGTAACGATCATTACTGACAAATCTCCACTTGGCAAAGCTGTTTTAGGTAAAAAAGAAAACGATTCATTTAGTTATGCTGGTCCTAGCGAAACATTTAAGGGTGTAATTAATAAAATACATACTAAAGATGCTAAGACTATGGTAAAAGGAAATTAAGACTATTGTAAAATAGTCTTTTTTCATATATAATTAAGTGGGTTTGGAGGAATAATATGAAAATAAAATATGATTTACTTTGTAATGATACAAAAACAAAAGCAAGACGTGGTAAATTACATACTAATTATGGTAGTTATGATACTCCAATGTTTATGCCAGTAGGAACTATTGCCAATGTTAAAACACTAACTCCAGAACAAGTTAAAGCTTGTAATAGTGGAGTAATATTGTCTAATACATATCATTTATGGTTAAGACCTGGTGAAGATATAGTTGCGAAAGCTGGTGGACTACATAAGTTTATGAACTATGATGGACCAATTCTAACTGATAGTGGGGGATTTCAAGTTTTTTCTTTAGCAAGACCTAAAGATATAACTGAAGAAGGGGTTCATTTTAAAAGTCATTTAGATGGCTCAAAATTATTTTTAACTCCAGAAATTTCTATACAAGTTCAAAATAAACTTGATAGTGATATTGCTATGAGTTTCGATGAATGTATTCCATATCCTGCCACATATGATTATGTAAAAGCTAGTACTGATAGAACTTTAAGATGGGCCAAACGTGGTAAAGAAGTATTTAATAATGAAAATCAGTCTTTATTTGGAATAGTTCAAGGTGGAGAATATACTGATTTACGTGAATATAGCGCCAAAGAGACTGTTAAAATAGGTTTTGATGGTTATAGTATTGGTGGTACTAGTGTTGGCGAAGGTAAAGATGTAATGTATAAAATGATTGAAGATGGGATTAGATATTTACCAGAAGATAAACCTAGATATTTAATGGGAGTAGGAGATCCTATCGATATTATTGAAGGGGTTATTCGTGGTATTGATATGTTTGATTGTGTTTTACCAACTCGCTTAGCTAGACATGGTAATGCATTTACTTTAGATGGTAAAATTAATCTGAAGAATTTAAAATTTAAAGAAGATTTTACCCCAATAAGTAGTGAATGTGATTGTTATACTTGTAAAAATTATACTAAAGCATATATAAGACATTTAATATCTTGTAATGAAAGTTTAGGTGGAACACTTTTATCAATTCATAATATTAGATTTTTAATTAAATTAACTGAAGATTTAAGAAAAGCAATAGAAGAAGACAATATTTTAGAATATAGAGAAAAGTTTATAAATAGATATAATAAAAAGGAAAACTAGAATTCTTTAGTTTTCCTTTTTAGTTTGCTAGGGTCATCAATAATATAACTTTCAGTATACTCTTTATCATTTAATAAGATTTCAATTATATTTCTTAAATATTCATTATGTGTATAACTACCTTTCATAATATAATTAATTAATTCATCGGCAGCACCATCTATAAGAAATAAAATAGTAAGAATATTAAATGAGAAAATATCCAATCCTTCATCCATTTTCTTATACTTACGGAAATATTGCTTGGAATATAAATTTAGTATGTCAGGATCCAAATCATCAACTTTAAAATTATCAATATCACAAATTTTAATGTTACCTTCATTAACAAGAATATTAGTGGCCTTTAAATCACCAATAATTATATTATGTTTATGAAGTGTTTCAATAATATCTCTAAGTTTTTTTAGATACTCTAGTTTTTCACTAGGAGTAAGAGTTTTTAATGACTCTAAATTTTGATCATTTTGATCATATTCCATAGAATATCCATTAATTTTTCCATCAACGCATACTAAACATTGAGGTTTTGTTACAATTTTATCGATTTCTCTAGAGTGAACTAACTCTATTTTTTTAAGTTTATTAGAAGTGAAAATATCAGGATTAAATATTTTTATTGCTATAGTATTGCCTTCAAAGTTATATTTATAGATAACTCCTTCAGCTCCCATGCCAATAACCTCTAATTCTTTTATAGCTTTATTAGATAGGAATATTTTTTTCATAATACCACCACCTTTTAAAGTTTAGGGTATTATAAATTAATATCTTTTATTTGTCAAACGTTTTACTTTTTAATATACCAAACATACTACCTAAAATAGATGTTATATTAATAATTATATAAAGAATAATTAATCTTATTTTTATGTTTTTAGTTATTATTAAATTAAGAAAAAATAATATAAAAGTTATAAGAAGTCCAAATTTAAAACCTTCCAAATACCCCTTTTTTACAGACATTTTACCTAGAGAGAAACTACCTATAAAAATAGATAATCCTAGTATTATTATCTTACTAATATTAGTTATATTTATACCAATAATATTAAAATAGTTAAGTAAAGTAATTATAACAATTCCGATTATTAAAGTAATAAAAGTAGTAAGAAATGCTTTTCCTAGTTTTTTTAAATAGTTCATAAAATCACCTGTTATATAATATGTTTTGAATATATTTATATTCTTTTATACATAATAAAATGGTGATTTTATGTTATTAATAAAATTAATTTGTGTTTACTTATTTTTATTATTCTTTCTAAAAATTATAAATGATAAATACGATTACAGTAACTTTATTACTGCTACAGTAGTTGTAAACACATTACTATTATATGTCTATGATTTAATTAATGCTTTTTTGTTATTAGTAACTATTTTTGCTATTATGATTTTAAATTATTTTGTTAATAAATATTTTATTAATTCTAAAATTATTCTTATTAAAGATGGTAAGTTTAATTTTGATAATAAAAGTAAATATTCGTTTTTAAAGGTTTTAGAGTATTTGAAAGAAAATGATATAGAAGATATTAGTAAGGTAGAATTACTTTATTTAAAACATAATAAATTATTTTTAGAAAAGAAAAAAGATTTTGTTGTTATTATAAATAATGGAAAGGTAGTATATAAAGGATTAAAAAAGTTAAATAAAAGTATTTGGTGGCTTAGAGATAACCTAAAAAATAACAATGTTAGACTTGATAATATTTTGCTTGCTTTTTATAGAAATAATAAGACATATTTTATTAAAAGAAATTGAATTAACATATTTAAAATGCTATAATTAGTACAGGATTTAAAGTAGGTGGAAGATGAGTTTAGAAAAGAATAATAAATATGAAAAGTATAAGGATTTACCTGATATAGAAAATAAAGTAGAAGGTAAAAAAGTTAATGGTGGTTTAGTCTTTATTTGCTCTACTTTAATATTAAGTATGTTTTTAACTTCAAGTTTAAGTGTAAATAGTAATGGCAAAGAATTTGATTATACAAGTGAAGAAATTAAAGGATATGCAACAGAAAATATGACAACGCTTGATGAGTTTTTGACAAGTGAGAACTTTTATAAAGTTGAAAATCATATTCCTATGCAAAAAGAAAATATTCCAAAAAGTTTAAGAGAACAGTTATTTATAACACCACCACCATATATGCAAAGTGAAGAAGAAAAGAAAAGTATATATTCTTTATTTGATGAATATTGTGGTTATTATGGACTTGATACTGCTAAAGTGTATGCCTTAGCATTACATTTAACAGAAGGATTTACAAATGAACAATTTTTAGATGGTTTTATTATTGGTAATACTAAATTTTATCAAACAAGTCAAACATATCCTACTTTAGAAGCTGGTATAATCGCTTTTATTAGAGATGTATCATTAGAGCCAGAAAATTTTAATATAAGTTTAAATGATTTTTCAACTGGTGTATATGAAAAATGTACTAGTTATGAATGCTTAGTAGGAGAAGTTTCAAAGTACTGCACATTAGATAGAAGTACAATATTAGCTATTATGTATTTAGAAACAGGACGATTTACAAGTACAGCATTTGAAAACTATAATAATCCAGCGGGAATTATGCTAAGTACAGGATTAAAAAGGTTTGAATCTAAAGAACAAGGAATAATTGAAGCTATATATAATCTTTATATGAATTATTATAAAGATGATACAAATAAAGATTTATATGAAGTAGGATTAAAATATTGTCCTCCTGGAGGAGATAATGGTACTGACGAAAATTACATGTGGCCTAAGCTTGTAGGAGAGATAAAAAGTGAAATAGAAGAGAATCCTAGTATTTTTATAGAAAGTAAAGAAAAAACTTATTAGAAAGGTGATAATATGAAAAAAATAAAATTATTATTAAGTTTATTAGTCGTATTAGTCTTATCTGGTTGTGGTAGTGAAAAACTAGAATTAAATTTAGAGACTATCTATTCAAATTTAACAGATGAGTATGCTGAATCTGTTAAAATGGATGCTGAATCTTTAGAAGGAGTTTATGGTATTGATACATCTTTATTTGAAGATTATATTATAGTAATGAGTAAAGAAAGTTCTAATGCAGATATGTACGCTATTTTTGAATTAAAAGATAGTGAAGAATCTAAAGATGAAGCATTATATTTTATATCTCAATATGAAAAAAGCTGGGATAATGACTACTTCCCAGAAGAAACAGCTAAAGTAGAAGATGGACTAACTAAAGAAACAGATAATTATGTAATTTACATTGTAAATGAAGACCCTGATAAAATTTTAGAAATAGTAGAAGGAAAATAAGAAGAAATGGTTTTTAGTAGTATACCTTTTATCTTTTTCTTTTTACCAGTATTTTTAATTTTATATTATCTAGTACCATATAAAGTTAAAAATATTCTATTATTAATTTTTAGTTTAATCTTTTATGCATGGGGAGAGCCTATTTACATACTTTTAATGATCTTTTCTTCAGTTGTAGATTATACAAACGGAAGAATGATTGAAAAGTATGCACAGAATAATCAAAAACGAAAAAATTTATTTTTAATAATATCTATTATTGTTAATTTAAGTTTACTTGGATTTTTCAAATATGCTGATTTTTTAATTGGCTCTATAAATAGTTTATTAAATATTAATATACCATTATTAGAACTTGGACTTCCAATAGGAATAAGTTTCTTTACATTCCAAACAATGAGTTATTCTATTGATGTTTATAGAGGAGATGTTAAAGCAGAACATAATTTTCTAGATTTTATGACATATGTTTCAATGTTTCCACAGCTTATAGCAGGTCCAATAGTTAGATATGAGGAAGTATCTAAAGAATTAAAAAATAGAAGTATAACAGCTCAAGGTTTTGCAGATGGAATGATAAGATTCTTACAAGGTTTATTTAAGAAGGTATTAATTGCCAATAATATAGGATATTTATTTGTTATAGCAAGTAGTATGCCTAATAATGAAATGTCTGTTGTAATGTCTTGGTTAGGTATTTTAGCTTATACATTCCAAATCTATTTTGATTTTAGTGGTTATAGTGATATGGCTATCGGTATGGGTAAAATGCTTGGCTTTACATATCCAGAAAACTTTAATCATCCATATATATCAAAAAGTATTACAGAATTCTGGAGAAGATGGCATATATCATTATCTAGTTTCTTTAAAGATTATGTATATATTCCACTTGGAGGATCTAGAGTTAAGAAAATAATAAATGTTAGAAATATACTTATAGTATGGATGCTTACAGGATTATGGCATGGAGCTAGCTGGAATTTTGTTTTATGGGGACTTTACTATGGAGTATTATTACTTTTAGAAAAGTTTGTATTTAATAAAATTTTAGAAAAAACACCAAACTGGTTTAAACATTTCTATACTATGTTTTTAGTAGTAATAGGATGGATGATATTTGCATTTGATGATATGACTATTTTAAAAGAATATGCATCTATGATGTTTGGAGTAGGTGGAGTAAGCTTTATAAATAATCATGCTTTATACTATCTAAAGAATTATTTAATTATATTTATTCTAGCGATAATATTTTCTATGCCTGTATATAAACTTGCTAAAGAAAAATTATCGAAAGTTAAAAATACAAAGTCAGTATTTATAATTTCTTTAATAATATATACAGTTCTATTTATAGTAGTAGTAAGCTATTTAGTTAATGATACTTATAATCCATTCTTATATTTTAGATTTTAGAGGTGAAATATGAAAAAAGTACATAATAGATTAATTGCTTTTGTAGTATCTTTAATAATTTTAGGTTTATTTGTTCTTTTTATATTTATGCCTAAAGTTGAGTTTTCAGAAAATGAAAATAGATATTTACAAAGTTTTCCAAAATTTAAAATTAAAGACTTTATAGAAGGAGATTTTATTGAAGATTTAGAATCATATCTTGCTGATAATTTTCCTTTTAGAGATGGTTTTATGAGTATTAAAACCCTTACTGAAAAAGTAATTGGTAAAGAAGATATAAATAATGTATATTTAGCAGAAGATGATTATCTTATTGAAAAATATAATAATCCTCAAAATAATGACAAGATAATTGAGGTATTAAATGAATTTAATGAAACAGTAAATTATGTTAATATGAATTTATTATTAGCTCCAACTAGTATTGCTATTAATAAAGATTTACTTCCTAAAAATGCTCCAACTTATGATGAATTAGAAACAATTAATTATATATATAATAAAATTAATTTTGATACTATTGATACTTATGAAATTTTAAAAGAAAAAAATAAAGATTATCAAATGTATTATAGATTAGATCATCACTGGACTACTTTTGGAGCATACTACGCGTATACTAAATATGCTGAAGCTAATAATATTACTCCATATAGTCTAAATAGTTTTGATATAAAAGAAGTAACTAATGATTTTAACGGAACATTATATTCAAAATCAAATGATTATACAAGAAAAAGTGATTCTATTCATACATTTGCTTTAAAAGATATTTCTTATGAAGTAAATTATGTTTCAAAAGAAGTTATTAAAGATACTATGTATGAAGATTCATATCTAACTAAAAAAGATAAATATTCATATTTTTTAGATAATAATCATCCACTTATAGTTATAACTAATAATAGTATAAATACTAAAAAAGAATTAATAGTTATTAAAGATAGTTATGCTAATAGTATGGTTCCATTTTTAGCAAACCATTATAAAAAAGTACATGTTATAGATCCTAGATATTATAAAAATAGTATAAGTGATTATATAAAAGAAAATAAAAATATTAAAGATGGATTAATTTTATATAATGTTATGACTATAGATAGTGATTTGGGTATTTTAGGTATAAAATAATTAGAAAAAATGTTATAATGTTATTATGATAGGAAGTGACTTATGAAAAATAGAAAAGGTTTTTCTTTAGTAGAACTTTTAGGTGTTATTATTTTACTTGGAATAGTATCGGTAATTATTGTTCCTAATGTTGTTGATACTATTGCTAATTCAAGCAAGAAAGCTTTTACTAGAAGCGTACAAGGAGTAATTGAATCAGCGCAAAACTATTTAGCTACTTCTCAAGATGAAGGGCTTCAAGGCGATGGTTACGATATTAATTACATGATTACTAATAAAATGCTTGAAGCAAAAAATTTAGAATTAAATAAATTTACAAGTGGTAATATTAAAGCTAAAAATGCTAATGGTACTATTATGGTAGTTAATTTAACAGATGGTAATTATTGTGCTAATGGTACTAAAAATAATTTAACAATTACAGAAGGAAGTTGTAATTAAAAACTTTTGCTTAATTAATTATATTATGCTATAATTAATTAGGCTTTTTTAATGGAAGAAAGAAAGGAGATTTATGAGTAAAATAAAAATATTTGCCCTAGGTGGACTTAATGATAGTGGCAAGAATATGTATGTTGTTGAAGTAGATAATGATATATTTGTATTTGATGCGGGTTTAAAATATGCTGATGATAGAATGTTAGGTGTAGATTATATAATACCTAATTTTGATTATATTAAAGAAAATTTTAATCGTGTAAAAGGTTTATTTATTACACACGGACATCAACAACAAATGGGAGCAGTTGCGGATATACTTACGGAATTACCAAATTTAAAAATTTATGGAACTGCTTTTACTTTAAAAATTTTAAAAGAGGAATTGCAAGCTGAAGGAATAAGTACGGATACTTTAACTGAATTAAAACCTCATCGTAAAATTAATTTTGGTGAAAATGCTATATTTCCAATAAGCTTAACACACTCTGTACCTGATACAGTTGGATATGTACTTTATACTAATGATGGAGCAATATTCTATACAGGTAATTATGCATTTGATCCTACTATGATGGGTGATTATAAAACTGATATTGGTAAACTTGCTTATGTAGGAAAACAAGGTGTACTTTGCTTATTAAGTGAATCAATATATGCAGATAAAAAAGGGTATACATCACCACAACATAGATGTACACCAGCTTTTAGAGAAATACTTGGAAAAACAGAAGGAAGAATCCTTTTTAACATATATGATTCTCAAGTTTATCGTATTCAAGAATTACTTACAGAAATAGGTCATACTGATCGTAAAGTAGTTATTATGGGTAAAACTTTAGAAAATCTAATTTATAGTTGTATTGATGATGGTTATATAACATTTGATAAATCCAAAATAGGGAATATTCATAATGTTAATGATAAAAATGTTGTAGTTATTATTTCAGATGAAAGAGAAAAACCTTTTTCAAATATCAAAAGAATTGTAAGAGGAACAGATAAATTTATTAAAATTACAAGTGAAGATACAGTTGTTTTTGCATCTCAAGTATATGATGGTATGGAAAAAACTGCTACTGCAACTTATGATAGTTTAGCAAAAATAGGATGTAATTTAGAAATATTATCTACTAAAAAATATCTATCACTTCATGCTTCTTCAGAAGACTTAATGCTTATGATAGATTTAATGCAACCTAAATATTATTTTCCTGTAATAGGAGAATATAGATTTCAAGTTGCTAATGCAGAAGTTGCTAAACAAATAGGGATGAAAGAAGAAAATATATTACTTAAATTAAATGGTGAAGTTGTAACTTTCGAAAATGGTGTACTTAAAGATACTAATGAAAAGATAAAAATAGATGATATTTTAATCGATGGTAAAACAGTTGGTGATATTGGGGAAGCAGTTTTAAAAGATAGAGAAGCTTTATCAGATAATGGTATAGTTGTAGTAACTGCTACAATTGATAAAACAACCAAAAAAGTTTTAGCAGGACCTGAAATA
>JAFTYN010000074.1 GCA_017461465.1 Bacilli bacterium | reverse complement strand
GAATGAAATATCAAAATAAATATAAAATTATTAATGCTGTAAAAAGTATAAATGCTGAAATGGAAGAAGCACAGAAAGAATTTAGTAAACTATTTCAACCTGATAATAGTTATTCTAAAAATTAGTGAAAGGAGTTGATTGGATGCCAAATTGGACAACAAATAAAATAATATGTAAAAAGTCTATTGGTGATAAAATTTTATCTAAAGATAATGATGATTATATTCTAGATTTTAATAAAATTATTCCTATGCCTGATGAGTTGCAAATAGAAGCAGGAAGTCGTGGTCAAAGAGGATTAATGTATTTATATTCTAAGACAGATAGTATAGAAGAAAAAGAAATTATTAATAAAGCATATAAGAGTTTGAATCCTTTTTTTAAAGACATTTATAAAGATAGTGAATATATTAAGATTGATAACGATATTACTAAATATGAAGAAGATAACAATTTTAAAGAATCAATAGAATTAGGTGAGAAATATTTATCTAATTATAAAAAACATGGTCATTGTCATTGGTATGACTGGTGTGTTTCAAATTGGGGAACAAAATGGAATGTTTTAGATGAAGTTGATGTTTCTTATGATGAAAAAACAGATGAGTATGAAATTGATTTTGCTACTGCTTGGAGTGTACCAGCTGGAATTGTTTCTGAGTATAGTAAATTATGTAGTGATGAAGAGTTCTTTTGGAAATATGAAAATGAAGATTATGATGGCGTTCATATATTATCTAAAATTGGTGATGAAATAATAGATAGTGTATATCATGAAAAAGAATCTGAGTTTGATGGTGATTATGATTATGAATAATATTTATGTTAATTGTGGGGGATCATTATATTCATATAAATCTAAAAAAGAAGCAATGGATTTTTTTGAAGATTGTATTTATGGAAGTGAAGGTTCTGAAAGAGAAAGATATACTGAAATATATTTTTCTATAAAAGAAAACTTAAAATCTAATAAGAGATGTTTTTCAGACGGTACTAGATATGTTTATACAAGTAATATAGATCCTGATGGTTTAAGTGAATCAGATGAAAAATTATTATTATCTAATTTTAAAATAGATAAATCAGATTTAATGTGTTTCAAAGCTAATAATTATATGTATGATAATGACCATAAAAGAATTTATAATAATAAAGAATTAGAAACTATTGAAGAAATTTATGATTATTATATAAAAGATGATACTAGAGAACAAAGAACTTTTTATATGATAGATAGGGACTTTATAACATGCATAGACGACAATGATGAAAATGAGTATTTTTCTGAAAAGTTTCATACTAAAGATTATATATATGCTGATAAGTGGTTAAAGGGAGAAATAGAATATAAAGATTATTTAAACAATATAAAAAAATTTGATGATTTGTCTTTTTAGAAAAATGATGGTAACATCATCATGAGGTGTTACTTTATGGAAAGAAAATATAAAATAAAATGTAAATTATGTGGTGATATATTAGAGTCTAAAATTCCGGTTAAAGGGGAAATAGTCTGTACTTGTGGTAATGTTAAATTATATAGTGATTATATTGCTTATAATTGTAATCATTTATATTTAACGAAAGAAGAATGTTATGAAGATTTAGATAAAAATAAATATTCATATCAAGAAATAAAAGATTATTACAATAAAGTAGAAAATAATTTAAGTAATAAAATTCAATGTAAGTGTTGTAAAGATATTATTGAATCAAAAACATGCTACGATTTAAAAAGATGTTCTTGTGGCAAGGTTGCAGTTGATGGTGGTACAGAATATATGAGAATAATTGGAAATAAAAATGATTATATAGATTTAAGTACGGTAAATGAGAAGGATTAGTTATTTATAATTAATTCTTTTTATTTACAAAAGTGTGATAAAATTACCGGAATATCTTGCAAAAGTGTGATAAAACGGTCAAAAAAAGTTTGCAAAAATGTGATTTATATAAAAGAAAGGGATGATAAAGTGATAAAATGGATAATTTTTGCTGTGTTCTTAGTGTTAGTTTTAGGACTATCACTTTTTTTATTTTGTGCATTAAAAGTATCAAGTAGATGTTCAAGAGAAGAAGAAAGGAGAGATGCTTATAAGTATATTAGGGATGATAATAAGAAATAAAAGAAAGAAACTTAATATAAC
Organism: Bacilli bacterium; assembly: GCA_017461465.1. Lineage (GTDB taxonomy): Bacteria > Bacillota_I > Bacilli_A > RF39 > UBA660 > RGIG4266. The sequence continues at coordinate 2,243 of JAFTYN010000074.1, read as the reverse complement.
TTTAGAAGAGTTATCTGATTTAACAGGTATTTCAGCAGCAGAATTATGTTATATTGAGAATGGAAAAATTAAGGCACCTAGTAGTGTCTTTTTATATAGATTAAGTAATGTTTTAGAGCTGGATTATAATGAAATGCTGAATTATAAATATGCTTCTTATTATAGATTAAAGGAATTATTAAATGCTTAATGTTATTTATAATGAAGACTGTTTAATAGGTATAAAAAAAATACCAGATAAAACAGTTGATTTGGTAATAACAGATCCACCATATAAAATTAATAATCATTGTGCAGGTGGAAAGACAATTCTGTCTGATAATTTAAATAAATATAATAATGAATTATATAAAAATAAATTAACACAGGGATATAATTATAAAATTTTGGATGAGTTATTAAGAGTTATGAAGAAAATAAATATTTATATATTTTGTAATGGTGAACAAATCCCTTTTTATATAGATTATTTTGTACTACAAAGAAATTGCAAAATGGATATTATTATATGGAATAAAACCAATGCTTTACCTTTATTTAATAATAAGTATTTAACTGATAAAGAATATTGTTTATATTTTCGTAAAGGTGGATATTGTTGTCCACAAAATTATGATGATGCTAAAACAGTATTTTATTATCCGATTAATATAAAGGATAAAAGAAAATGGCGACATCCTACCATAAAACCTGAGTTGCTAATTAGGAAATTAATAAGAAATAGTAGTAAAGAAAATGATACTATTTTAGATTGTTTTATGGGAAGTGGAACAACGGCTATTTGTTGTTTAAAAGAAAATAGGAATTATATAGGATTTGAGATTAATAAAAATTTTTATGAAACATGTTTAAGAAGAATTAAAGAGTATAAGGAGGAATGATATATGTTTATTAAAAAAGATATTTGGGAAAAATTTATAGAAAATTATAATAAATTATTCAGAGAATATGATGGATTTGGTGATAGCTTAAGAGAACTTATAGATGATATAGATATTTGTGTTGATAAAATAAAAGAAGAGGCAAGTGATAAAGTATATGTTATAACTAATAATGCAATATTTGATGATGAAATTGATTATCATGTATATGGCGTAGCAACTTCTAAACCTGAAGCTCAAAAGTTATTTGACTATGCAGTTAAGGATGCTAAATGTGATTCTGATTTTGATAATATTAATCCAGTTAATGTTACAGACGGTATTAGAATAGATGAAGATAATTGGCAGTATGTCCAAACAGATAATTGTTTTGAGTTATATTTAAATGGTGAATATAATTCTAATAACTTTTGTATAGAACTTTTAGAATTTGATATTGATCATAATAAAGTTTTAGATAGGGAGATTTAGAAATGGGTCAATATTATAAATTCGCAAATATAGATAAAAAAGAAAAGTGTGATAGAAATAGAAGTGGTTATAAATTAATGGAACACTCTTATGTTGGAAATGGATATTGTGATGATATATTAAGACTTTTAAGTAATGAATGGAAAGGTGATAGAGTTATTCATGTTGGAGATTACGCAGAACCCGGCGATGGAACAACAACTGATAAATTTATCTCAAAAGTAGTAAATGATTTTGGAATAAATTATGCTTTATATGATTATATAGATTCATTTGAAGAAGTAGATAGTAATTGTAAAGATAATATTAGATATGTATATAATCTATCAAAAAAAGAATATGTTGATTTATTAAAACAACCAATTCAAGATTTTGGATTTGATTCTAAAAAGAATGAAATATTTCCATTTAAAATTAATTCATTTGCTTTATTAATAGGTTGTGGTAATGAGCAAGGTGGAGGAGATTATCGCTGTATTAATAAAAAAGCTGTTGGTTGCTGGGCAGGAGATAAATTAGTTTCTTCAGTTAGTCCAATAGAAGAATATAAAAAATATAAATTTAAGGATTTGTTATTTAATGAATATAAAGATAAATATAAAAAAATGAAAAAATACTATAACTTTTTTGAAAGTAAGATTTTAAAAGAAGAAGAAAGTATATTTAAAGATTTTGTTAATTATTTAGATAAAAGTAATATTGATATTACTAAATTAAAAATAAATAAAGATGATTTAACAGAATCAGAAATAAAAATATTTAGTAAAATTTTAGAAGCAGAACAAAATAAGAAGAAAGAAAAAGAGGTGGATAAACAATTATGGCATTAGAAGAAATTGACAATGAATTAGAAAACTTAGAAATAAATGATTTGTTTTCAGCAATTAAAGG
>JAFTYN010000073.1 GCA_017461465.1 Bacilli bacterium | reverse complement strand
TTAATTTTTGAATTAATAATAAGTTTTCCTCTCTCATAATATTTCCCCCTTTTTTATAGGGTATATACTAACAAAAAAGGGCTATTTTGTCAAATTAAAGGAAGTTTTATAAACTTCCTATTAGTTATAATTTCTTTGTTTAATTATTTCTAAATCTCCTACTAAAGGTAATTTTTTTCTTTCACCTTGAACAGAATATACTATACCCATTATCATACAAACTGTAAAATATAAAGCTCCTAATGATAATATAATACCAATTTCAGGCACTATAGCAGATATAATACCAGAACCAATAGTATATATGATTTGCCATATCCATAGATTCATAGCTTGACCTATATGAAATCTAGCAAAATCTTCCTTTGGATTAACTAAATACATAATAAGCGGGAAAAAATATCCAAGTACAGCCATGCCTTTATTAAGCGGCTCTCCCATATTTACGTTCATTTGATTATATGTAGGAGTTACTGATTCTTTAACTTCTCCCATTTGATTTGACCCACATCCAGGACAAAATTTACTTTCATTAGGCATACTAGTGCCACAATATTTACAATATTTCACTTTAACCTCCACTAAACTACTTTTTTATAATAATCTTCTTCTACGTAAGTATTCTCTTTTATATTAGATGATACACTATTAGCAAAAGCAAAATTATTACTATCAATGCCATATTTAGGACATTTATCTTTAATACATGTTCTTAAATAATCTATGCTTTCTTTAGATGCAGCTGTATATTTTGACAAATGATTAATAAATCCTTCATAAAAATGCATTGCTTTTCTTTTATTTTTACTTGTACATAAAATTTTAAAATTAGAAATATCTTCCTTATTTTTTAATTTATCTAACAACATATCTAATGATTTAATACTAATACCATCATTTTTCCAAAGCATTAAAGTATTATAATCAATTTCTTCAACATTTCTAGCTTCCAAAGTAGGAACTGTTATTGAAGTTTTTTCATTAGAGCCATTTGACAATTTATTTAGAAATTTAACTATACTATCCACAATATCATTTTTTAATTTAACATCATTATTAGAATAATCACTTTCATTAAACCATTTTTGATTAGTTTCAAATATAGCTTCTTCTAGTATTTCACTTCTTAATCTATGAAACGATCCAGTTTTATCAAAACCAGAACCATACCCTAACCAAGGTCTTATTTTAGTTGTTAAAATTGGCAATTGTCTTTCTTTGTTGATTAATTTTGGATTACTTTCTATTATAGAATCTATAATTTTTATCATAGACTCTAAAGATTCATCAGTTGCATATACCACTACTTTGTCATCTGCTTCATAGTCAAGCCTAAAGCTATATTCAAATGGCACTTTAGCTTGCAAACAAGATATGGTAAGCATATTAATAAAATTATATACTTTATTATTATCTAAAGATAAGTATAAAGCATGCTTCATCTCACTTTGACTATATTTAGTCCCCATTAATGATGCATTACTATTCATGCGATTCCAAGATCTGGAAGACATTGGATAGTTAGAAAACATCGGATTTCTTTCTTTAAAATCCCATACGAATCTTTCTATATCTTCTTTTCTTTGGAATTTATGAGTATCTGATAATTCTTTTAAAACTTTTTTATCTTTGCTATTTTCGATAATTAAGTTTACCCAAGAAGTGAATTTAACTTTCTCAAATAAATCATCTTGATATAAAGGATATATACTTTTTATACCATTATTACCAATTAATTTATCATATAAGCTATGTTCAAAATCTGAATTCATATCTAAAATTTCACTTAAAATATCATCACTTAGTGAGTCATTACTTATATCATATATTTCCTTAATATTCATTTATATCACCTAATTACTACTTTCAAGTAAAATTTCTAATATAGATGTAGGAATCTTACTATATATTAAATTCTTATATACTAAAAGTATATCTAATGATTTTTTTAATTCGTTATAAGTATTTGATTTAATTTCACCTATAACAATATCAAAATTAAATAGTTTATATCTTTCCTCAATAATACTTCCAATATTTTCTTCTGTTTTAAAACTTAGAGTCTTAATTATTTTTATAAATGGACTATCTAAGAAATTCTTAAACTCATTTGCTTTTATAATAATTTCTTCTTTTGTTAGATCTATATTATTCCTTTTAATAGTATCTAATAATATATTATAGTTATTTCCATACATACTAAATACTTCATATATATCAGTAGTTTCTGTTAAAATACTGGCAAGCATACTATCAAATCTAACTTTTTCATAATCTTTGTATTCATTTTTTATATCTACAAAAGCTTTAGTTAAATCTGTATCTAGTTTAGATATTTTTTCTTCAAGTTCTTTTAATTTTTTATCTTTTTTCTTGTCACTGAAAAGTAACCCTATAGTTTTAGAACTAACTTTCTTATATTCATCATGAAGTTTAAAATAATTATTATTAAGCTTGTCTTTGTTTTTAATTAACTCACTTATAGTTTTATTTTTAGCGTTTAAGCTATCTTTGTATTCTTCTTTTTTATCAAATATAGCTTTGGCTTCTTTTAGAATATAACCATATTTATAAGTCATTTCATACTCAAATAAGCTATTAAATAATAAAACTATATTTTCATATACTTCTACTTTAGAATTATTATCAAGAAGTTCATATTTACTTTCAGAAATGATTTTAGAACGATTATTCTTTATATAATCTGTTTCGCCTTTAAAATCATTTAAATTATAACCACTTTTAAAATATTCTAAAATATTATCTAAATTAATATTTTTATTATTATATATATCAATTTTTAATGCTTCTAACTGTTTTTCGGCTTCACTTTCAGTGATTTTATAAGTATTTACATAGTTATCTTTCTTTTTAGTAATAAATTCTTTAATAGTTTTCTCGTTTTCATCTATTAATCTTCTTAGATTAATAACTATATCTTCTAATAAATCATGATTTTTCCAGTATATAGAGTCAAATGTTTCTTTCATTTTACTATTAAAACTTTCTTCTATAGCCATATTTTCTAAAAAAGAAGCCATATAATTATTAACATGAATAGAATATTTAAAACTATCTTTATTTAAAAATATTCCCATTTCCTTAAATATATTTATTAAAATAACTAAATTAGTATTAAAATCTTCTAAAGTCTTAGGGTCAGATAATTTATAAATTAATTCATTAAAATCATAATAATCATAATAATTGATGTTAGCTTTATCAAGTTTAAAATAACCATCAAAAATAGTCTTTTTAGCCTCTAATTCAGCTATTTTAGCATTTAAAGTATTATTCCTATATAAATCAGCTTTTGCTTTTTTTAAAGCCTCTAGATACGCTAAATAAGTACTAGCTTCATTAAGGAACTCTTTAATACTTTTTTGATTATGCTCTTTATCTTTTTCAAGAACACCAGTACTTCTTACAATTAAAGCTACCCTTTCCTTGAACTCATCTAAAGTATTAATCATTATTCTCACCATCTTTTTTATTTTTTTCTCTTCTTTTTTTATGACGTTCCTCTAATTCAAAAGCTTTAACCTCTTCTTCAGTCATCTCTATCTTCTTTAATCTTTCTACACAATTTTTTAAATCATTTGATAAAGAAATAACAATATTTAAATCTGCATTATTTAGTTCATTTTTTAAACTTTCTTGCATATTATTACCTCCTAGTATACTAATATAATAATATCATAAAAGGATAATATTCTCAATCAAAAAGAAGATAATTATTTATCTTCTTTTTTTCTAACAACAAATATTTTATGTCTTTCAAATATATTTATACGGTAAGAATATTCTTCAATAATAACAAGATTATATTTTTTAAATAAAGAGTACCAGTAATCAGTATTTAAGTATCTAATATCGTTATGATCTAAATCACAAAAATAATTAGATATAGCAGCATCAAATATTAAACACTCTGAATTGTTTATAGCTACTTTCATGATTTTATTTATGTCTTTGTCACTTTTGTATTCAAATAAATCATTTATAACTGATATTTCATAACGTTTATTTAAATTATGAATATTAAATATATCATCCGCTATAACACTAGTATAATTATATATTCTTAAATTATCTTCTTTTTTAATAACACTTATCTTATAATTCTTATCAATTAACTTATTTAAATATCTATAATTATCAATATTTAAAACAAGTATTTCTTTATTAATACTATATTTTCCAATAAATTTTAAAAGTTTTTTTGTCTTTACCATTATTTAATAGTTTTAACTACTTTCTTTATACTTCTAACACAATTATTCATAATAACTATATTATAAAGACCATCAACAAGAAGGATAAATCCTAAAAATCTTATTAACCATTCAACTGTAGAAAATGGATTAGATATTAATATAAAACCAAATATACCTACTATTACAGCAGATATTAGATTAATCCACCATTTACTATATTTAGCAGTTTTATATTCAATTGATTGTTTAACTTTATTAATAGCATTAACTAATATAATTATA
>JAFTYN010000072.1 GCA_017461465.1 Bacilli bacterium | reverse complement strand
TTAAAAAGGACTTGTAAAAGTCCTTTATTTTTTTTATTTTATATAGTAAAATACGATTAGGTGATTATTATGTTTGATAAAGTATTAGATATGGTTAAAACAAAAAATTTAGTAGTGCCAGGAATGATATTTTTCCATTTAGAAGAACTAGGATTAAAATATGATGAACTATATGTAATTATATATATACTTAATTTAAGTAATAAAGAATTTGATATGGTAACTATGTCTTCTGAACTTAATATGAAACCAAAAGAATTACTAAGAATTGTTAATGAATTAACTGAAAAGAATTATGTTAAATTAGATTTAGTAAAAAAAGAAAGTAATCTATGTGAACATTTTAACTTAGATGGTTTGTATAATAAACTAGCTTTTAACATAATAGGTAAAGAAGAAAAAGAAGAAATAAAAGAGCCAACTAATACTTTATTTGATGAATTTGAAAAAGAATTTAAAAGACCACTTACTCCTAAAGAATTTCAAATCATAAATGCTTGGAAGGAAGTAGGGTATACTGAAGAACTAATAATACTTGCATTACATGAAGCTACTTATAATGGTGCTTATAGTGTTGCGTATATTGATAAAGTATTAAGTGCTTGGGATAATAAGGGAATTAAAAATGCTCAAGATGTTGAAAGAAATAGACAAGAGTTTAATAAGAAGAAAGAAGAAATAGAAGAAATAGATGAGGAGTATGACTGGCTAAATGAGTAACAATGAGGTAATATTTAATTATTTAGATGAGTTAATACCAGAACCTAAATGTGAACTTAATTATAGTAAGGATTATGAACTTTTAATAGCAGTTATGCTAAGTGCCCAAACAACTGATAAGAGAGTTAATATTGTTACAGAAGTATTATTTAATAAATATAGGTCGTTAGAGGAATTAGCAAGTGCGGATATAGAAGATGTTAAAAAAATTATAAAGTCACTTGGATATACTAAAAAAGCATATAATACTATTGAGATAAGTAAAATACTTTTAGAAAAAACAAATGGAGTAGTTCCGAACGATAGAACTTTTTTAGAAAGTTTACCAGGTGTAGGTAGAAAGACTGCTAATGTAGTTTTAGGAGAATTATTCCATGAGGAAGTAATAGCAGTTGATACTCATGTATCAAGAGTAGCTATAAGATTAGGATATGCTAAGAAAAATGATGATGTTTATACTATTGAAAAGAAATTAGAAAAGAAAATCCCTAAAGATAAAAGATTTAAACTTCATCATCAGTTATTACTATTTGGTAGATATTATTGTAAGGCAATTAAACCGGAGTGCCTTAATTGTAAACTTAAAAATATATGCAAAGAAAAAAGAAGTTAGTTATCTAACTTCTTTTCTATTACTGTAATTGTAGCTTTACTACTAAGTGTTTTCTTTCCGCAGTTATAAGTAACTGCAAGAGCATGTTCACCAGCTTCTAATTTTGAAATAGCGCTATTAACATTAGCCCATGAATTATCATAAGAAACTGAATTTAAATATATAGTTTTTAAACTACAAGCATTTGAATCTGAAACATAAACTAATTTTTCATAATCATATGTTTCTCCTTTTTCAATGGTAGTACTTTTAGCGCTTACTGTATAACTTACTGGGAATCCAACTACTTTAGCAGTAATTGTAGTTCCACTTGATTGTGTACTTTGGAAATTTGAATAAGCAGCTCTTACTAAGTAAGTTTCTGTTCCTCTTGAATCTGGTTCAAATGTGTAACTTGTATCAGCAGTAGAACCAATTTTTTCATAATTTCCAGTAGAACTATTTAATACATATATATAATATGTTAAATTTCCTAAAGAAGCTTTATTATTTTCTAAGTATGTATATACATGTGATCCTAAGAATTGATCATTTTTAAATACTGGTCTAAAGTATTGATGCAAGAATCCTGAATTATTCCAATCATCTTTTATTGCATCCCAAGATAATGTTATTTCACCGTTGCTAGAAGAAGCTTTTAAGTTTTTAACATTATTTAATTTAGAAAATCTATTAGATACTTCAGTAGGTTCAGAACCTTTTCTAAATAATTCAACAGTTCTTAAATAATCAGGAGTATATTGACTTGGTAATTTTGGTGTAACAGCACCAGCTTCAATAGTAACTTCAACTACGTCATCTGGTTTGTCTGTTTTAATAGGTCTAGTCCAAACAGAATGAGCAACTTTGTTAAATAATTCCATATGAGAAGTATCACCAAATCGTGTATAAGCATCTTGATAAATTTTATCATATCCATACCATACAGAGATTGTATATTCATCATTATATGCCGCTACCCATAAGTCATTAATTGCATTATCAGCAAGTCCATTTGCTTTTTTAGTTTCTTCAGTAAAGTTAGAAGTTCCTGTTTTAGCAGCAAATTTCCAACCATTAACATTAGAATAATGTAATAAAGCAGAAGGAGCAGTACTTATTAACATATCAGTTAAGATGTATGCAGTAGCTTCGCTCATCGCACGTTCGCTACCATGTTCTTTTACATATTCTTCACCAGTATCACGATATACTATTTTTGTATAACTATAAGTTTCATTATAAACACCTTTATTACCAATTGCAGCATAAGCAGCAGCAACAGTAAGTGGTGATTCTCCATTATAACCACCAATAGCGTGAGCTTCGTGTAGAGAATTACCAGATAATTCAGGAGATAATCCAAGTTTTGTTGTAAAATCTATAATGCTAGATTTTTTTACACTTTGAAATACTTTTAAAGCAGGTATATTTCTAGATCCTGCAAGAGCAACTCTATAAGTTATAAGTCCTTGATATCCAGCATCAAAGTTATTAATTGGATTACCATCTGAATAAGAATAAACTTCATCTGCAACTAACATTCCAGGTGATGCATTATTATATTCAATAGCAGGTCCATATGCGAAAAGTGGTTTTGCAGTAGAACCAATTTGACGTTTTGTTTGATTTTCAAAAGTAGCATGATTTAATAATCCAACTTGTGAATCATCACGGTTAGTACCAACTGCTACTATAGCACCAGTTTTAGTATCAAGTACAACTATACCAGCTTGTGCTTTATCATTCTGCCATTGGTGAGTTTCACCACTCATAATTTTATTAATAGCATCTTGTTTTTTAATATCCATAGTAGTGTATATTTCCATTGAAGTTGTATATGGATTAGCTTTTGTATCTTGTTTGATTTCAGATACGACTGTATCTATAAAGCCTTGGTAGTCTGTATCATCACTATTACCAGATCCATTTTTAGTTAATTCTTCAATTGGAATTGCATTAGCTGCATCAGCTTCAGCTTTAGTAATATATCCATGTCTAACCATAAGTGTAAGAACTATATTTCTTCTATATGCAGCATTTTCAGGTTTTGTAAGTGGGTTATAAGAGTTTGGTGATTGGAACATACCAGCTATTAAAGCAGCTTCACTAAGATTCATATCTTTAGCATGTTTACCAAAATATGTAAGTGATGCTTGTTCAACACCATAATTATTACCACCTAATAAGTTATTATTAACATAAAATTCAATAATTTCTTGTTTAGAATATTCTTTTTCAATTTGGAATATAGATAAATAAATATCAGTAAACTTACGAATAATACCTTCGATACCTTCATCTTCAGTACTTGTAAAAGCATTTTTAGAAATTTGCATTGTTATAGTTGAAGCCCCACCAGCATTACTATTACCTAAAAGTTGTCCTACAGCAGCTTTAGCAAAACGAGGTAAGTCAAATCCATTATGTTGGAAGAATCTTGAATCCTCTGTAGCTATTAATGCATTTATGAAAACTTCAGGTAGTTCATCATAAGTTATCTTTTCTCTTTTTTCAGCCCCTAATTTAGCAATAACAGTTTTACCATCATTAGCATAAACTAAAGTTGTTTCAGCTGAATAAAGTTCATTAGGATCAAATTTTGGAGCATTACTAGCAATATAAAAGAAAAATAATCCTGCAGCAACTAATCCTAATATAAAACATATAAATATGAAGATAAAGAAAATCTTTAATATACTAGTTCTTTTCTTTTTCTTCTTAGTTTCTTTAACTGGCTTAGTATTTTTTTCT
>JAFTYN010000071.1 GCA_017461465.1 Bacilli bacterium | reverse complement strand
TTTTTCAGCATTAGATTTTAAAACTGATGCTAATTTAAGAGCAGAACTATCAAAAATAACAAAAAATGCTACTGTCTTTATTGTAGCTCAAAGAATTAATACTATATTAAATGCTGACCAAATAATTGTTCTTGATGAAGGTAAAGTAGTAGGAAAAGGAACTCATAATGAGCTTATGAAAAATTGTGAAGTATATAAAGAAATAGCTCTTTCACAACTTAGTGAGGAGGAACTTAAAAATGTCTAAAGATAATAGACCAAGACCAATGGGAAGACGAAGAGGCCCAGGTTTAATAGAAAAACCAAAGAATTTTAAAAAATCATTTAAACAATTATTAAACTATTTAAAAAAATATACTATTAGCATAAGTATCGTAATGTTTTTTGCGGCATTATCTACAGTATTTGCAATAATTGGTCCTGATATTTTAGGTGATGCCATAACTGAAATCTATAATGGATTAATTGCTAAAATAACAGGCACTGGTTCGATGAATTTTGCAGCTATTCATAAAACTTTAATAATTCTATTTAGTTTATATTTATTAAGCTGTCTATTCAATTTTATTCAGTCTTTTATAATGAATAGTATTTCATGTAAAATTGCTTATAGTTTAAGAAAAGATATAAGTAAAAAGATAAATAGATTACCAATGAAATATTTTGACAAAAAGACTCATGGAGAAGTACTTTCAGTAGTAACTAACGATGTTGATACTTTAAGTGGTAATTTAAGTCAAAGCTTAAGCCAAATAATAACAAGTATAACTACTATAATTGGTGTCTTATATATGATGATAAAGATAAGTGGTACTATGACTTTAGCATCACTTATGATTATGCCTATATCATTATTTGGTGTAATGTTTATAGTTAGTAAATCACAAGGGTTCTTTAAAAAACAACAAGATTATTTAGGAAATGTAAATGGCGTAGTAGAAGAAGTATATGGTGGTCATGAAGTAGTAAAAGCATTTAATGGTGAAGAAAAAGCCTTAGAATCTTTTAATGAATATAATGAAAAATTAGCAGATGTTGCATGGAAAAGTCAGTTTATTTCAAGCGCTATGCATCCACTTATGAACTTTATAGGTAACTTAAGTTATGTAGTTGTGTCTATTTTAGGTGGTTACCTTGCAGTAAAAAATAAAATTGAAGTAGGTGACATAGTTTCGTTCACACAGTATATAAGAAACTTTAATCAACCAATTTCGCAGTTAGCACAAATATCAAGTATGTTACAGTCTACAGTAGCAGCATCTGAAAGAGTCTTTGAATTTTTAGAAGAAGAGGAAGAAGTAGAAGATACTTTAACTCCACTTTCAGTTAAAAATATAAAAGGTGATATAGAATTTAATAATGTTCATTTTGGTTATGATGAAAATAAAACAATCATTAATGATTTTAGTGCTAAAATAAAAAATGGACAAAAAATTGCTATAGTTGGTCCAACTGGAGCAGGTAAAACAACTATGGTAAAACTTCTTATGAGATTTTATGACATTAATAGTGGTGAAATATTAATCGATGGAAAAAATATTAAAGAATTTAAACGTGGAGAATTAAGAAGTTTATTTGGAATGGTTCTTCAAGATACATGGCTTTATAGTGGTACAATAGCAGATAATATTAGATATGGTAAATTAGATGCTGATATTGAAGAAGTTAAAAATGCTTGCCGTGCTGCTAGTGTTCATCATTTTATAAAAACATTACCAGATAACTATAATATGGTATTAAATGAAGAAACAGATAATATCTCACAAGGTCAAAAACAATTACTTACAATAGCAAGAGTAATCTTAGCTGATCCTAAAATACTAATACTAGATGAAGCAACTAGTAGTGTTGATACTAGAACTGAACTATTAATACAAAAAGCAATGGATAAACTAATGGAAGGTAGAACAAGCTTTATTATAGCGCACCGTCTATCTACTATTAAAAATGCTGATTTAATATTAGTAATGGATAAAGGAGACATAGTAGAAACTGGAAATCATAAAGAATTACTTAAGAAAAATGGTTTCTATGCTAAATTATATAATTCTCAGTTTGAAGAAAAAGAAATATAAGGTTATACCTTATATTTTTTTTTTAGAAGTGATATAATTATAAAAGAAAGTAGGGAGTATATGAATATAAGAAAAAGTTTAAAAATATGTGGAATTATAAACTTGATATTCGCAACATTGGGATTGTTCTATTTAGAAGATGCTCCAAAGATAATTATTCCAATATTCTTAGTATTATTAGGTATATATTTTTATAATTTATCAGAAGCATCAGATTATAAATTAAGAAAGAATAAAACACTATTAATTGTTATAGCTGTTATTTCATTATTCTTAAATCCTATAACATCAATTATTTTACTTGTAAATGTAGATAGGATAAAAATTGAATGTAATAGTGATATAAGAGGACCAGATGAAAAAGAAATTGTAGATCCAGAAGCTAAAAAGTTAGATATAGTTTTAAAACTTGGAGTTTTGATGGTTATTTTAGCAGGATTTATCTTTGCTACAACAAGCTGGGATATAATACCTGATTTTGTTAAAAGTATTTCACTTTTAGTATTAGGATTAATCTTTATGGCTTTATCATATTTAGCCGATAAAAAGTTAAAATTAGAATCATCTCAAAAAATGTATTATTTACTTGGAATGATATTTATTTGGTTATCATATTATTCAGTAGGTTTTTATGGCTTATTAAATGATTTACTTGGAATAGGAGAAGAAAGTACTAATTTATTTTTAGCATCAACATCATTACTTGCAACACTTCAAATGTTTATAGCTAGTAAAACATTTAAAAATGAATTATTCAAAATATTTATTTTCCTTGGA
>JAFTYN010000070.1 GCA_017461465.1 Bacilli bacterium | reverse complement strand
TTTTATTATCTATATCAATTCTAGCATTTAATAAATCAATATATTCACCATTACTATTAATACATAATGTATTCATAGTAAAATCTCTTCTTTTTAAATCATCTTTAAGTTCATTTATATATTTTATTTCAATTGGTAATCTATTATTTTCGTATTTAATATCTCTTCTAAAAGTAGTTATTTCAAATCTTATTTTTTTATATATTACAGTTACAGAACCATATTGTTCTTTCGGAAGCATACTATCTTTAAATATTTTCTTTAGTTCCTTTGGTGTAGCATTAGTACATATATCAACATCAGTACTATCTCTACCAATATATCTATCTCTAGCAAAACCACCTACTATGTATGCTTCAAATCCATGTTCTTCTATCTTCTTTAATAATTTAAGTGAATTCTCAAACAAATTATACCTCCCTACATGAAAAAAAGGCATATGCCTTTTTATTTATCTTAGTTTAAAGCGTCTTTTAATTTAGAACCAGCTTTAACTGTAACAGCCATTCTTGCAGGAATTTCTACTGCTTCACCAGTACGTGGGTTACGTCCAGTTTTAGCTTCTTTATGTTTAGCAGTAAATGTAGCAAAACCTGTTAAAGTAACTTTTCCTTCTTTTTTTAATCCTTCAGTTACACCACTAACGAATGCTTCTAAAGCTCTAGCTGAATCAGCTTTTGTTAAACCTGTTTCTTCTGCAATATAGTTTACTAAATCTGTTTTTGACATTTAAATTACCTCCTATGTTTTGTTTAATCATAAGCTTCAATAGCTATCAACTTATGAACTATCTTGCTTACAATAAAAGAATATCATTTCTTTATTAAAAATGCAATAACTTTTCATATTTTTTTATTGAAAATAAAGGAAAAAATGCAATTTTTATATCTTGACAAAAGATGGTTTTAATGCTTCAAAGCAAAAAAAGTAAGATTTTTGATTATCTTACTTTTATATGCACTTCTCTTAATTGTTCTTCTGTTAGTTCACTTGGACATCCCATCATCTTATCTTCACCAGATGGAGCGATTGGGAATGCTTGAACTTCACGTAAGTTTGGTTCATCTTTAAGAAGCATAATTATTCTATCGATTCCTGGAGCCATACCAGCATGTGGTGGTGCTCCATATTGGAATGCTGTATATAAAGATCTAAATCTTGTTTTTACATCTTCTTCTGAATAACCTGCAAGTTCAAAAACTTTCTTCATAATTTCTATATCATGGTTACGTACAGCACCTGATGCCATTTCATTACCATTACATACAAAATCATATTGGATAGCAGTTATTTCATCTAAGTTTGGATTATCTAATGCTTTTAAGCCACCTTTAGGCATATTGAATGGGTTATGTGTAAATACATATTTCTTTTCATTCATATCATATTCATACATAGGAAAATCAGTAATAATACAGAATTCAAATTTATTTTGATCTATTAACTCTAATTTGTTTCCTAAATATGTTCTTATTTGACCAGCTTGCTTAGCACAAATAGTTTTATCATCATCAGCGATAAAGAATAGTACACTACCAACCTTTAAATCTGCTTTACTTATTAAATCACTTCTATCTTCATCAGTTAAGAACTTATCAATAGGTCCTTTAAAACTCATATCTTCCATTACTGTAATATATCCAATACCTGGCATACCTATAGTTTTAGCATAATCTACAACTTCATTAAACCAAGAGTTTGATTTATCAGCTATACCATCTACTTTAATACCTCTTACAGTAACACCTCTAAATGGTTTAAAACCTGATTCAGTAAATACTTCACTAATATCAATAATTTCAAGTGGGTTTCTTAAGTCTGGTTTATCAGAACCATATTTAAGCATAGCATCATTATATGATATTCTTCTAAATGGTCTAGGACTTACTTCTTTAGTACCAAATTTTTTAAATGTATCATAGAAGATTTGTTCACCTATTTCAAATACATCTTCTTCAGTTACAAAAGCCATTTCAAAGTCTAATTGATAAAACTCTAAAGTTCTATCTGCTCTTGTGTCTTCATCTCTAAAACATGGTGCTATTTGATAATATCTATCAAAACCACTAGTCATTAATAATTGTTTAAATATTTGTGGAGCTTGTGGTAAAGCATAGAATTTACCATGATGTTTTCTTGATGGAATAACAAAGTCTCTAGCTCCTTCTGGACTTGATGCAGTTATAATTGGTGTTTGAACTTCAGTAAATCCAAGAGAATCCATCTTATTTCTTAAATGTTTTAATAATTCACTTCTAAATAATATATTGTCATGAACTTTTTTATTTCTTAAATCTAAGTATCTATATTTTAATCTTAATTCTTCATTAACTTCATGAGAAGTCATAACTTCAAAAGGAAGTTCATTTTTAGCTTTTCCTAAAACTTCAAGTTCTGTTACTAATAACTCAAGTTCTCCTGTTTCAAGTCTTGGGTTTATAGTATCTTCACTTCTTTTTCTTATTGTTCCTAATAAAGTTATTGATGATTCACGTGTAATTCCGTCAAATATTTTATCATCATTACTTACTGTTTGAACCGTTCCAGATTCATCTCTTACGTCAACAAATATGATTCCACCATGGTCTCTTATGTTTTCAACGAATCCGGCGATACGTAATTCTTTACCAATGTCTTCTTTAGTAATCTTACCACAGTAAGCTGTTCTATATTTATTGCCTTTCATTTATATCACCTCTAAAATTCACAGTTTCCTGGTGTTCTAGGGAATGGTATAACATCTCTAATATTTTCTACTCCTGTTAAATAAATAAGTAATCTTTCAAATCCCATACCAAATCCAGAGTGATAACATCCTCCGAATTTTCTTAAGTTACAGAACCAATCGATAGATTCCTTATCTACTTCCATTTCTTCTATACGTTTAAGAAGTTTATCATAATCTTCTTCTCTTTGAGAACCCCCCATTAATTCACCAGCACCTGGTACTTCTAGGTCTACAGCTGCTACTGTCTTACCGTCTTCATTTACTTTCATGTACCAAGCTTTTATATCCTTAGGCCAGTTTGTTATAAATACTGGACCATTAAAATATTCAGTTATATATTTTTCGTGTTCTTTAGCTATATCATCCTCATAACTTGGTGTAAATTCCCATTTAACATCAGCTTTTTTAAGAACGTCTATAACTTCATGATGTGTAATTCTAGTAAATTTAGAATTTACTAGTTTTGTAAGTTTATCTTTTAAACCTTTTTCTACAAATTTATCAAAGAATTCAATTTCTGTAGGACATTTTTCAAGTACATAATTAACGATATACTTAAGCATGTCTTCTTCTACATTCATAAGTCCCTCTAAATCACAGAAAGCTATTTCTGGTTCAATCATCCAAAATTCATTAGCATGTGTTTTAGTATTAGAGTTTTCAGTTCTAAATGTAGGACCAAAAGTATATATCTTTTTAAAAGCCATAGCGAATGCTTCACCATGTAATTGTCCTGTTCCTGTTACATATGCTTTCTTACTAAATAAATCTTTAGTCATATCAGCTTTACCATCTTTATTTAATGGAATATTATCAAAATCAAGGGTTGTTATTTTAAACATTTGATCTGAACCTTCACAATCTGTTGTTGTTATAAGTGGTGTATGAGCATAAACATATCCATTATTTTGAAAATATTCATGAATAGCCATAGCTGCTACACTTCTTACTCTAAATACAGCACTAAATAAATTAGTTCTTGGTCTTAAATATGCTTGTTCTCTTAAAAATTCTCTAGTATGTCTCTTTGGTTGTATTGGATAGTCTTCAGGACAGTCTCCTTCTAGTTTTATAGATTTTACTACTATTTCAAATAATTGTTCTTCTCTTAATGATTTAACTAATTTACCTGTTACTGTTATAGCACTACCTATATGAAGTTTTTGTATATCATCAAAATCAGATAATGAATTATCATAAACTAATTGTGCTCCTTTAAAACTAGTACCATCATTAAAATCTATAAATCCTATTTCTTTTTGTTTACGATGATTTCTTACCCATCCTTGTAAAGTTATTTCTTCATTTTCAAGACTATTAAAATTACTATATACTTCTTTTAAATCCTTTAACATTTTATTCACCTATCTTTTATCAATTTCCTCTTTAATAATTTTTGCAGTTAAACTTGGGTTTGCTTGTCCCCTAGTTTGTTTCATAACTTGACCTACAAAGAAGTCAAATACATTTCTACCTTTACGGTATTCTTCAATTAAATCTAAGTGTTCTTCAATAATTTTTACAATCATTGGTCTTAAAGTATCTTCATCACCAATTTGCTTCATTCCTAGTGATTTAACAATTTCACTTGGTGATTTTTTATCTTCTAAGATTTTGTAGAATACTTCTTTACTTTGTTTAGAAGATATATCTCCTTTTTCTACTAAGTTAATTAATTCTACTAAATACTCTGGAGTTAAATAGATATCCTTAATTTCTAATTCATATTTATTTAGATGTCCTAGAATAACTGTAGTCATCCAGTTTGAACTAGTTTTAGGATCTGCTCCTAATTTAATTGTTTCTTCATAAAAATCAGATATTGATTTTTCTTTCACTAATATAGTTGCATCATAATTTGATAAACCATATTCTTCTATGTATGTATGTTTTCTTTCATTAGCAAGTACTGGAATACTTTTTCTTATTTCTTCTACCCAAGATTCTGCTAATTTAAATTTTGGTATATTTGGTTCAACAAAATATTTATAATCGATAGCATCTACTTTACCTCTCATATAAATAGTAGTCATTGAAGCTTCATCCCAACGTCTAGTTTGTTGTTCCATTTCATCGTATGTACCATTTTCTTTAGCTTCGATTTGTCTTTCAATTTCATAATTGATAGCATCTCTAACACCACTAAATGAGTTAACGTTCTTAATTTCTACTTTTGTTCCCCAGTTTTCTTCTTTTGTTTCATCTAAATCTTTATCCATAATAGATACGTTTACATCACATCTAACTTGGCCTTTACGACTATCTGCTTCACTTATTCCTGCATATTGATATATTCTTCTCATTGTCTCTAAGAAAGCAACAGCTTCATCTGCAGAGCGAAAATCTGGATAAGTAACAAGTTCTAAAAGTGGAACTCCTGCTCTATTATAGTCAATTGTTGAATATCTTGAATAGTGATCTGTACTAGCTGCATCTTCTTCTAAGTGAATGTTATTAATTCTAGCTTTCTTCATTTCACCATTACATTCATATTCAAGTTCACCATAGATTCCTACTGGAGCTGGCTTAGTTTCTTGTGTAATTTGGAATCCTTTTGGTAAGTCTGGATAGTAATAATTTTTTCTTTCAAAATAAATAAACTCTGGTTGTTTACAATTTAAAATTATACTAGCCATTAAAGCTTTTTTAACAGCTTCTTTATTTACTACAGGTAAAGTTCCTGGAAAACCTAAATCTACTGGTCTTACGTTACTATTTGGTTCATCTTTGTAAGAGTTTTCAGCACTTGAAAATACTTTAGTATTAGTTTCACTAATTTCACAGTGCATTTCAAGTCCAATAAGTACTTTATATTTATCCATTATTTTACCTCCTTAGCTATTTGATCTTTATAATCCATTACACTTTCTAAAGCATAAGCTATATTTAATACATTTGCGTCATCATAACATTTACCAGTTATATTTAAACCTACTGGAAGGTTACTTACAAAACCATCTGGAATTGTTATCGAAGGGAATCCTCCAAAGTTTCCTATTTGTAAGTGTTCTTCAAGTGCAGTTGTATCATCTTCTTCAAGTACTGTTTTAGAGCCATCTAATAATTTAGCTGGACCACTACCAACAGGAAGAATAACTGCATCATATTTTTCAAATAGTTTATTCCATGTATCAACAAGAAGTCTTCTTACTCTTTGAGCATTATGGAAATATCTATCTTTATTATCTGCTTGAAGTACATAAGATCCTATTACGAATCTTCTTTTAATAAGTGGTGAAAAACCTGCAGTACGATAGTTTTTCATCATATCTATATAATTATCTCCTTCTCCTCTTGGACCAAAGATAATACCTGTTAAGTTTGACATATTTGAAGTAGCTTCTGCACATGAAATAACTACATATACTGATGCAAGTGCATTTAATAATGTTTTATCTACACTTACTTCTTCTACTTCCATTCCAAGCTTTTTACATTTTTCTAATGCTTTATTAAAGTTTTCTAAATGTTCTTTTAATTCTAATGATGCATTTGGATAATTTTCAATATCACAAATTTCTTTAATATAGCATAACTTTTTATCTTCTACTTTTCCATCTATACTTTCATATAAATGAACATCTTTTGAATCCCAAGTTGTCATATCATTTTTATCGATACCTTTCATATTATCGATAACGATTGCTGCATCCTTAACGTTTCTAGAAAGGACACCAGCATGATCTAAACTACTTGCAAATGGAAATAAACCATATCTTGAAATCATACCATATGTTGGTTTATATCCGACAATACCACAATATGCAGCTGGTTTACGAATTGAATCACCTGTGTCTGAACCTGTAGCATATGGATAAACACCTGCCGCAACAGCACAAGCTGAACCAGCAGAAGATCCTGCACACATACGCTCTTTATCCCATGGATTTAATACTGTACCTGTATGACCTGTAGTTCCTGTTCCACCCATACCAAATTCATCTAGAACAGTTTTATTTACTGCTACTGCTCCTGCTTTTTCTAAATTTTCAATAGAAGTAGCTGTAAAAAATGGAACATAATCTTTTAATGTATTTGATGAACCTGTACTTAAAATTCCTTTAGTACTATAGTTATCTTTAATACCATATGGTATGCCAGAAAGTAAATTATCTGTCACTTCTACTTCTTTAGCATCATCAAGAATAGTTACAAAAGCATTATATTTTTCTTGAACTTCATGTGAACGCTCTAAAGATTCTTTAATTAATTCTTTTGAAGTTACTTTACCTTCTTTTAATAAAGCATGTAATTCTTCAATACTTTTAGTCATATATTTCATATTATTCCACCACCTTTGGTACTTTTACTTCTCTATTTAGATAACTATCACAGTTAGCAAGTATATCATCAATAGGAGTAGACTCTTCTACTACATCTTCTCTAAGTTCATAAATAAAATCATCTAAACAATGTGTCATAGGTTCTACTTTTTCAATTCCAGGTATTTCATTTACTAGACTAATATTTTTATCAATAACTTCAAATTCATCTAGTACCATTTTAACTTCTTCATCTGTTAATCCAATTAGTAATTTATCGGCATAATCAATAACCATTTCTTCTGTAAATTTTGCCATAATATCCTCTCCTTCTAAGTATAAAAAAAACAGTAATCATCCCAAAGGGACGAATTACTGTAAATATCCGCGGTACCACCCAATTTATCACATATAAATATGTAATCTCTCTAACTTGATAACGGGTTAATTCCGATTAAACCTACTTAATTTCAGTAAAATAGCTCCTAAGTGTTTTTCATAATAATCTTTATTGTTAGCTTCCACCATACCTAACTCGCTTTAATCAGTTTTTATTATTACTCTCTTATTCATCGCTTATAAAAAAAATAAATGGCGCCTGATGTAGGACTCGAACCTACGACCCTTTGATTAACAGTCAAATGCTACTACCGACTGAGCTAATCAGGCAAATTATATGGCGCTCAATGTAGGACTCGAACCTACGACCCTTTGATTAACAGTCAAATGCTACTACCGACTGAGCTAATTGAGCAAATAAATGGCGCCTGATGTAGGACTCGAACCTACGACCCTTTGATTAACAGTCAAATGCTGCTACCGACTGAGCTAATCAGGCAAATTATATGGCGCCTAATGTAGGACTCGAACCTACGACCCTTTGATTAACAGTCAAATGCTACTACCGACTGAGCTAATTAGGCAAATTATATGGCGCTCAATGTAGGACTCGAACCTACGACCCTTTGATTAACAGTCAAATGCTACTACCGACTGAGCTAATTGAGCAAATTTTAATAAAAAAACAGTACTTCAAAATATCCACTAGGGACGAACTACTGTTGTATATCCGCGGTACCACCCACATTATTATAGTATGCAATTTATTTCATATTATTCTACTATAATCACTCTTGTAACTTGGTAACGGATTACAACCGATTTATCCTACTACTACTTCAAATAAATAGCTCCGAATTGTTTTTCATAATAATCTTAATTGTTAGCTTCCACCATACCTAACTCGCTTTAATCAGTTTTTATTATTACTCGTTTCTTCAACGCCTATGTCAACAATTATAAAATATATATTTAAAATTGTCAAGCCCTTTTATAAAAGTTAGAAAGAAGGAAACTTTCTAGTTTCCTTCTACTTACTTATTATCATCTGTAGTATCTATGTTTTCTACTACTAAATTATCTTTTACTAAACCTGTGATTGTACCAAAATCAAAATTTTCATCATAGAATTCAGTTAAACTTTTTGTAGAAACTGTACTCATAGTAGTTAATACTTTTTCAAGTACATCTTCTTCTACTTCACCTTTAAATTTTAAATCTGCTACTACAGTAGTATTATTTTCTAACTTAGTAGTTATAACATATACTGTATAGTTTTGATATTTACCTTTAAATACATAATATTCTCTATTATTTGCATTTTTTGGATAACTATCAGTAAATAAATATTTATTATTTTTAAATGCTTCTTTTATTTGTTCTGCACTTTTTTCAACTAATGCTGAATCTGTTTCATTTGAAACATCTATAGTAACAGCCCATTCTTCACTTCTATCCATAATAGTTAAGTATGGAACATTTTGTGTAGAAACAGCAATCCAATTACTTGGAGTTTCTAATTTATAATTATTGAAGTAAAGTGTTTGAGTAGTCTCACTTACAACTGGCTTTTCTTGTGGTTCTACTGGAGTATTATCTTCAGAATTTCCCATTAATAAGAAACAGTTTAATACAATTGATGCAAGTAATAAAACTACTAATACAAAAGTTCCAAGACTTAAAGAACTACCTTTTTTCTCTTTCTTTTCTTTTACTGGTTTTTCTTCTTTTACTTCTTCTACCTTATTTTCTGCTGGTGCTGTAACAACAACTGGTGTTGAAGCAGCTACTTCAGTTGCCTCTTCTTTCTTAACTTCAGCTTCTACTGGTGCTTCCACTTTAGAATCAGCAGTTTCTACTTTTTCTTCCTTCTTTTCAACAGGAGTTGAAACTGGTGCTGCTGTTATTGGTGTAACAGGTGCTGGCATAGCTGGCTTTTCAGGAACACTAGGTGCTACTGGAGCTACAGGAGCACTTGGTACTTCTGGTACAGC
>JAFTYN010000069.1 GCA_017461465.1 Bacilli bacterium | reverse complement strand
TCATTCATTATGATAAAGCTATTTGGTCTAGCAGCAAAAAAACTCATTTGGTAACTATCAGGTATTAAGCTTTTACTTTTAAATTCTTCATTTTTTTCGTTTGCTTGACTTTCTGGAAATAAATTTGTTTCCATAGTAACTCTATTTATATTAAGAGTAGGATAATTTACTGGATAATTAAATTTAGGTCTATCGTGATAAAAACTATCATAACTTCCTCCATATATTTTATTAGAAGTAACCACACTACCAGCACATACACCTGTTACAAGCATATTATTATTTCTAATATATTCTTTTAAGTCTATTCCATCATTATAAAGAAGTTCCAAAAACTCACCAAATTTTGAATCATCTCCTAAACCTAAAAATAGAAAATCTACTTTTTGCATTTGCTCACAAAAATTATTACTATCCTCTATATATTTTTCCTTATCAAAAATAATGAAGTTTTCTTTTGATAAACTACCATACCCTAGTTCTTTAAAACAATAAGATAAGGCACTAAAATATAATTTAGCAGTATTATTATTTTCTTCTTGGTCATATCCACCTATATACCCAATTTTTATATCTTTCAATTCTTTTTTTATCATTAATAATTCAGCTATTAATTTAATATATTTTTTTATAAAAGGATCATTTATAGATGTTTCATCCTTTCTTCTTGGTCTTGATGTAGTTACGATTTTAGGAAAACTACCAGCTATAAAAGTACAATTTGACATAATATTCCTCCTTATTTAAATACAAAAAAGCTATACAGTTTTACCTGTATAGCTTATCTAAAATACAGGCAACAAGCACCACAAATAGCACTTGCGCCTACAACAAATTTAATGTCGTATTAGCAAGTGCAGAATATTATGATGATGTTGCATATTACTATTTTTTATCATAATATCTTCCTTTCTTGTAAAGATAGTACCACCAAACAAACTATAAGTCAAATAAAAAGACACTTTATAGTGTCTTTGATATTATATATATCCACATTATTATAAAAATAGGCTCTAATATAATAAATTTATTTTTCCTTGTTTTATGATGAAAAATAAACATACTTAAAGTAAAACCAAAAGCACCACCTATAAAAGAAATAAATAATAGTGTAGCTTCTGATATTCTATGTTTTTTCTTAATTGCATTTCGCTTATCTATATAGCATATAAGAAAAGCTAATAAATTGATAACCAATAAATACTTAATCATATTAATTTTTTAAATATTTATCGATAGTAGAAGCTAAATTAGTCATAATAATTTCTTTATTTTCAGTAACTGCTTTTATATCAGAATCTACTTTCATATAGCCAAGTTCAAGTATGTAAGTCTCTATTCCTTTATTTGACTTTACATAGGAATTAGCACCAAAATTATCTCTACCATCTGCATACGCACCAGTTATATAACCGCCACTCTCACGGATTTGATAATAATAATTAGTCTTTAAACTAACTTCAAAAGCAGTGTAATTTTTACTTATAGCATCGTTGGCAACATTCTTGATATCTGTTTCTGAAAATAATCTAGTATATATTCCTTCTTCTACTTTACAAAAAGTATTCTTAGAATAATCTAAACCACTAGAATCTTTGATTGTTTTAATAGCTTCCCTTGCAAAAGTATAATCAACATTACCAGGAGTATAAATTTCAACACCACTAGTAGTACCCTTGGTAAAATCATTTAAATGTACTGAAATACCAAGTTTAGCATTACTATTATGCATATTATCGATTCTTCCAGTTTCTCCATAATTAGTTAAATTATAGTCACCAATTCTAGTTAAAGCGACATTATATCCTAAATCTTCTAATTTCTTTTTTAATAATTTTGAAAGCATTAAAGTAAAATCTGTTTCACATCTATCTTTATAGCAGGCTCCCCTATCACTACCACCATGACCTGGATCAATAACAATATCATAAATATCATTACTACTATTAGAAATAACACTTATCTTAGTATCTTCTTCAGATTTAATAACAATTTTCTTTCTTTCGTTATTATCAATAACAGAATAATATGTAGTTTCTTTATAATCAGTATTATTAAATAATTTATGATAATACTTTTTATATTCAGTAATAATTTCTAGATAGACATCATACTTATCAATTAAAAGGTTATCTAAAACAAAACCATTATTTATTTTATCAGCAATATAATAATTTATATTATTATCACTTAATTCATATTTTAACTCTATATCAATTTCATTTTCTTTACCCTTAATTTTTAAATTAACATCTTTTAT
>JAFTYN010000068.1 GCA_017461465.1 Bacilli bacterium | reverse complement strand
TCTGTATCAAAATAATATGAACGATATCTATATGGGTTCTTTTCTCCGATATTATTAGTTGTTGTATCTATTATACTAATAATATTTCCGTATCCATCATATTTATATTCTACCACTAAATTGTTATTTTGGTCAATTATTCCGATATAGAAACTTGTTTCTATTATCATTTTGTAAATTCTTTAGATATAAGTATTTAACTCCATTATATGTAAATCCTATTATATTGTTATTTATATCATAATAGTATTCTAGTATTTCACTAGTATTACCCGTCGTTCTAATCATAATAAAAAAGAACCTTAAAGCGCTTATAAGCGCTCTAAAGTTCTTATTTTTTTTAGTTTATATAATTCTCTTTTATTATACTCCCAACAAAAAGTATAACAAATTATGTTTATTTTTTTCCAATATTAATTACCATAGGAACACCATCTTCGTTGTATTTCCATTCATTTCCCCAATATACTTTTGCTCTTGCTCCATAAAAGGATTCGTCCCAATTTGCAGGTTTTGATTCTGCTTCACAAAAGATAAATCCATGACTAAAAACTTTTTTCCCTATTTTTTCTACACTTTCAGGTATAACAACATATTTTAAAGATTCACATGCATAAAATGAATAATCGTCAATTTCCTTTAATCCATCATTTAAATACACATTCTGCAAATTAAAACATCCATAAAAAGCCCCATACTTTATTTTTTCTAAACTTTCATTCATATATAATGATTTTATATTCGTAAAGAACAAACAAGCTTCTTTTGCTATCTCAACAACATTAGGAATTTGTAATGTTTCATCATCTGATAGATTAGTTAGGAAAGTTTTGTTGTCTGAAGTAATATAATTATCACCTTCTACAAAATAATTATTTTTCACTAAATTGAATATAATTTCATTAAAATAAATAACATTTTTTTCGTAAAACACTTGATATTCAGGATCAATTAATTTATATTTTTCATAAACTTCTTTGGCACTTTTTTCATTTTTCATTTCACACATCAATATAACAAAATGACGTGATTGATAATACAATATTTTTTCAAAATTAATCTTTACCCCATCGATTTTCTTTAAACGCATTACCGAAAACTTGCCTTCTAAATATATATCAGAGGAATATTCAAAATCAAACTTTTCAGAAGCTGCTTTTATATCAGCATGAGAAACTACTTTTTCAATTAATTCTTTATTCTCGCTATATAATTTTTCAATATCTATATATTCTTCGTTACTAGGACTTTGATTACCACAACCTAACATCAACATTGATAATAATAAAATCAATAATATTTTTATACTTTTACTCATAATCTAACTCCTTTTTTTAGTATGGATAATCAAAAATATCCCAAGATTCATTACCATCATCAAAAATTTTTTTAAATTTTCCTCCTAATGATGTCATTACATTTATACCAGTATTTACAAATGTTCCGGGGTCTAAATTAGGATAAACGTCTTCCATTCCACCAGCACCACCACCTGGAGTATTCAATTTCTTAAAGAAATTTTTTACCGTTCCACAAACACCATCTACAAAAGCTTCTACTACTTTTATTATTTTTATAGTGGTTTTTATAACTGTTTGTACAGCTTTTTTAACTACTGGTATTACAACTAACTCAGCTTGAACAGTAATTGTGGTAGATGCTACAGGAATTTTAGGAGCATTTACATAAAACACATCCTCAAGATCTTCTCCACTACTTCGAGAAAACAATCTAGATTTAAGTTGATTAATTAACAATTCTTTTGCGTTACCATC
>JAFTYN010000067.1 GCA_017461465.1 Bacilli bacterium | reverse complement strand
CTAATATCTAATAATGTAGAAATTATATCAATGGAGTATATAGATTAGTTGCATTTTTAAAATTAATATATTATAATTTAAGACATTGAGGTGGTTTTATGGATCAAAATTTAAAAAGAAGTATTATTCTTGAAAACTATCAAAACCCTAAAAATAGAGGATTAACAGGAGATAATAGTTATATAAAAGTTAACTCTAATAGTGATAGTTGTATAGATGAAATAGATTTAGAAGTAAAAATAGTTGATGGTAAAATAGAAGATATTCGCTTTGATGGTGAAGCATGTGCTATATGTACAAGTGCTACATCTATTATGATAGATACTTTAATTGGTAAAGATTTAAAAGAAGCAAAAGAAGTATATGATCATTATAATAAAATGATTGAAGAAAAAAACTATGATCCAGAAAAACTAAACTGCGCAATTGTATATGATGATATATGTAAGCAACCTAATCGTAAGAAGTGTGCATTAATTCCATGGTGGGGAATTGAAAAAGCATTTTTAATATATGAAAATAATACAAAACTTGAAAAATAGATGCCTTTTGGGTGTCTTTTTTTATTAATTTAATATATAATTATTATGGTGATATTTATGAAAAAGACTAACAAAGGACTTACAATTGATAAAGTTAAAGAAATATCAAACTTAAAAAATGAACCAGATTGGATGCTTGATTTTCGCATCAAGTCTTTTAATAAATTTGAAGAATTATCAAATCCTATTTTTGGCCCAGAATTAAGAATAGATTTTGATAGTATTAATTATTTTAAAAGAGTAAGTGATACTATTGCAAATAACTGGGATGATGTCGATAAAGATATTAAAGAAACATTTGATAAAATAGGACTTCCTGAAGCTGAAAAAAAATACTTAGATGGAACACATGCTCAGTATGAGAGTGAAGTAATCTATAGTAATATGATTAAAGAAGTAGTTGATAAAAATATAATCTTTTGTGATACAGATACAGCTTTAAAAAAATATCCAGAATTATTTAAAGAATATTTTAATAATTTAGTTAAATACGGTGAAAATAAGTATACAGCTTTAAATGGTGCTGTTTGGAGTGGGGGAACATTTATTTATGTACCACCTCATACTAAATTAGATAGACCACTTCAAAGTTATTTTAGAATTAATTCTAAAAATATGGGGCAATTTGAAAGAACAATAATAATTGTAGATGAAGGATCTGAACTTCATTATATGGAAGGGTGTACAGCACCAACCTACACTGAAGATGCACTTCATGCTGCGGTAGTAGAAATATATGTTAAAAAGAATGCTAAATGTAGATATACAACTATTCAAAATTGGTCAAGTGATGTTTATAATTTAGTTACAAAAAGAGCTATAGTAGAAGAAAACGGACTTATGGAATGGATAGATGGAAATATTGGCTCTAAAGCAAATATGAAATATCCAAGCTGTTTATTAGTAGGTAAAGGTGCAAAAGGTAATACTATATCTATCGCAGTTGCTTCAAAAGGCCAGTTTCAAGATACAGGAGCTAAAATGATACATATGGCCCCTAATACAGAAAGTAGTATTATAAGTAAGTCTATAGCTGCTAATGGTGGTGTTGCAAATTATAGAGGTACTGTTAATATAACAAGTAAAGCTCCGAATTCTAAAGCAATAGTAAAATGTGATACTATCATAATAGATAAGGAATCAAAAAGTGATACGATTCCTAAAAATAAAATAGATAATAATAGTTCTTATATTGAACATGAAGCCACTGTTTCTAAAATAAGTAAAGATAAATTATTTTATTTAATGAGTAGAGGAATTAACGAAGAAAAAGCCAAAGAATTACTTATTATGGGATTTATTGATCGATTTAGAGAAGAACTTCCTATGGAATATGCAGTAGAACTTAATGCACTATTAAAAAATTATTTTTAAAAGATAAATAATATGTTATAATTTAATTATAATAAGGAGGAATAATATGAAGAAAATATTACTTGTTTCTATGCTTACTTTAACACTTTTATGTACTGGATGTGTAAGTGATGAAGATAGGGAAAAAGAATTATTAGCGGCAGCTGAATATTATTATGAAGAAGCAATGTCAGGAATTATTGGCTTAGATGAAGCTATCGAAACTTTAGAAGATATTAAAAATGCTAAAAAAGAAAAAGAAGAAGCATATAAGATAGATACTTTAGAAAAATGTGATGCTAAGAAGACTAAAGCTATTCTAACTTTAAAAGATGGAAAAATAGAATCTTCAAAAGTTGAATTAAATTGTGAATAATACTAAAAATAAAGTTAAGAAAAAATGAATTTCTTAACTTTTTATTTTATTATATATAGGAAAATAAAACTGAAAGATTATCATAACTAATTATCAATAATGGTTATTTGTAATTAAAAAGTTAATATTATATATTTATCTTGGAAAGGAGGAAGTATGTTGAATCAGTCAATAATAATAGGAAGAATAGTTAAAAATCCAGAACTATTAGAAACCGAGTCAGGTAAAAAATATACTAATATTACTTTAGCAGTATCAAGAAACTATAAGAATATAGATGGTGAATATGAAACTGATTTTATTCCATGTAAATTATGGCAAGGAATAGCTGAAAACACAGTTACTTACTGTAAGGTTGGTGATTTAATTGGTATTAAAGGTAGACTTGAAACTGATAGTTATGAAAAAGAAGAAAGAATGCACTATGTTATGAATTTGGTAGCGGAGAAAGTTACCTTTTTATCCCAAGCAAGTTCTAATAAAGATAAGCCTGAAGAAAAAGCAAAAACACAAAAAAATTCAAAGAAAGCAGTATAACTGCTTTTTTTACTAAAAAAGTTAACTAAGAATTTAATAATTAGTCGTTGAAAAACTATATTCTAACTTTGAAATTATAATTAAATTAATAAATTAAAAAAATTGAAAAAATTAAATTGTAAAAAGAATTAAATATGGACAAATTTTGTTGAAAATACCAGTAAATATTTTTAAGTTGAAGATATACTCGGAATAAAAGGAAAAATTCAAATGTTAAAGAAGGAAGTTATGAAATTAAATTTAATGCATTGAATTATATTTATAAAAATATTAAAACAATAGATAAAGATAAAATAATAGAAATAATAATTTGTAAGAAAAATAACAATTTTTATATGGAATATTGTTCTGATGATAGAATAATTGCTAGAGAATATGAAATAGTGTGATATAATACATTTGATAGATAAATATTTAAAGGAGATTATTTTTATGAAAAATTACATAGATACTCATCAAGAAAAGATTATTGATACACCTGGAGGAAAGTTGTGTCAAGTTATTGGAAAAGATAATAAAGCTTCATGTAGTGTTGCATTAGTTAATATGGATGCCAAATCCAAAGGAATAAAGCATTTTCATGATAATATAACAGAAATATATATTTTTACTATAGGTGATGGAAGTATTTTTATTAATGAAAATGAAAATATTATAAATGATGGCGATTGTTTTATAATTCCTCCAAATACTTCTCATTATATTGAAACTAAAACTAATATGAGTTTTCTTTGCATATGTACTCCACCTTGGGAAGAACAACATGAATTTGAAATAAATGAAATACATACTGGTAAAAATATACTAAAGAATAATAGTGAAGGTATATTGCAAATATTAGGTAATGATACTGATCATAATATAAAAAGAATTAAAATTACTGATAAGTTTACTCCTAATTATAATATGAAAAAATATACTAGAATTTATTATATTATTAATGGAAATGGAATTATAAAAAATAATGAAGAAGTAGTAAATATAGGACCTAACGATTGTTTAAAATTTGATTTAGAAAATGAAACAGTAGTTGCTAATAAAGAATTAGAATTTATTTTGATTTGTGATAAAATAGTATAAATTTTGTATAACCAAAAACCATTCATTGGTATTAAAGGTAGACTTGAAACTGATAGTTATGAAAAAGAAGAAAGAATGCACTATGTTATGAATTTGGTAGCAGAAAAAGTTGCCTTCTTATCAAGCGGCACTAAAAAGAAAACAGATGAATAATCTGTTTTTATTTTTTTCTGATAGTACATATAAAAGAAAAATGGTTCATTTTCTTTTTTTATGCTATACTTAATATAGTAGAGGTGTTATATGAAAAAAGATTATATAAATATTATTGTTTCTTCTTTATCTATTTCATTATTAATAAATTTAATATATATATTTATAAAAAATATATTAGGATGTATGAATTATGATTTAGCGTTTTATCTTTCACTTGGGCTATCTGCGCTTTTTATATTTTTTGTAGATTTTAAAATTAATAAGAAATTTACTCATAGTTTGTTATTCTTTATAATTTTAAATTCACTAAACTTTTTAATGATATATATTTTAGAAGCGGTACCATATCCATTATCTAATATCATCTTTATATGTGATCTTAGTGGATGGTTTAATGGCTTTGCATATGCTATGTATTTTTTATATAATGTAGGTGTTTCTCTTGCTTCAATAATTCTATCTAGAATTATTCATTTGATAATAAATAAAAAGATAGGAGAAAAGTAGTTATGTATGATATAAATTTAAGAAACGTAAAAAAAGGAAGAGGTTTTTTTGCTATATTTTTCATTTTGGGTATAGTTTTTCTTGCAGTACCTTTATTTTCACTTATAGAGCCTTTTGTAGAACGTAGTAAATTAAGCGCAAGTACATTATCACTTCCGATTAAAGAAACTAATCAAGAAGAAAATTATGATAATTCATTTTTTTATTCTGTAGACGGCGTTTTATATGAATGTAGTAGTTCTTTAGTTTTTGTTGATCCTGAAGAAAAAAGATTGGTTTATTATGATCCTAATGATCCATCAAGATGTATTGTGGATGGAGATTTTTCTTATAATGCTATTCCTTGGTTTGTATTTGCTTTGCCACTCATCTTTATTTTAATTTCTGTATTTAATTTTATTAAAATAAATAAAAGAATAAAAATAATAAAAGAGTTAAATCAAAAGGGAAAATTAGTAAAATGTATTCCATATCATTTAGAAGATTCAGGTATGGCAATTAATAATGTACCAATAAAGATGCCTGTTATTGATTATATATTACCTGATGGACGTAATGTAATTTTACGTGGTGATCCAAGACATGATGGCAAAGTTTATGATGAAGATGGTTTAGTTGATTTAATTATTGATGAAAGTAATCCAAGGAACTATTTTATTGATTTTGAAATTAATAGATTAACAGGGAATACTAAAAGTGATTATTTTCAAATCCCAGAAGCGGAAACTAAAACTAATATTTATGATCATAATGATATAAATATATTTAAGTAGACATAGTCTACTTTTTCTTTACTTTTTTAATTATGCTATATATAATACTAGTAATCATTAAGGAGGAATATTATGGCTCTTTTTAATTGTAAAGATTGTGGTGGTAAAGTTAGTACTGCTGCTAGATTTTGTCCTCACTGCGGAAGAGTAGTTTCATTAGATGACATATATACTGGAATAAAAAGAAATAAAAGAACTTATGAAACACCTGAGGAAATATATATTAGATATAGAGATTTTATTGAAAGTTTTAGATGCTTAAATTTAAATTCTTGTGATAGTAATGAAGTTATTGAACATGAAAAAATAAAAACAATAAGAAAAATTTTATATTCTAGTAGTGCTAGTTATTTAAAATGCTTTTCTCCTTATAAAGATGGAGTTATTTTTACAGACTCTTTTGTTTTATATCATTTAAATGATAAGACCTTACCTTTTGAAGTAGGATTTACTTCAAAGATGAATAAGAAATTTAAAAAAGAATATTTAGAAAAATATAATAATTCAGTAAGAACTGAAAGTTATCCTGAATTAGAAAAATTAATTCCTAAAGAAATTCCTAGAGAAATATATAAAATGAATCTTGATGAGTTTTTGTTTGAATATAAAGTTATAACCGATAATATATTTGAGGATAAAAAGATAATGAGAATTAAATCAGAAAATTTAGGTATTATTAGCTTTAATGTTGAATATCTTTATGATGCATTAAAAATACTTAAGATTGATTCAAATTTTGAACTTGAACTTTATGGTGAAGTGAAACCTATTATTATTCATAATGATGAAGGAGAAATGGGATTAATACTTCCTATTAAGACATATTAAGATGAATAGATGTAAATGGGTTAATTTAAATAATAAAATATATGTTAAATACCATGATTTAGAATGGGGAAAGCCTAAACATGATGATGATATACTATTTGAATTTTTAGTGTTAGAAATGTTTCAGGCCGGCCTATCTTGGGAATGTATTTTAAATAAGAGAGAAAATTTTAGAAAAGCATTTGACAACTTTAATTACGAGAAAATAAGCTTATATGATGATAATAAAGTGGGTGCTTTATTAAATGATCCTGGAATTATAAGAAATAGGTTAAAGATTAATGCTACTATTAAAAATGCTAAAATATTTATTGAAATAAAAAAAGAATATGGTTCTTTTAATAATTATATTTGGGGATTTACGCATAATAAAGTAATACTAAATAATGACGATAATATAAAAACTAGTTCAAGATTATCTGATGATATTTCTAAAGATTTAAAAAAAAGAGGAATGAGTTTTGTTGGAACTACTATTATTTATTCTTATCTTGAGGCTATAGGAATTATAAATGATCATGAATTAAATTGTGACTTTAGATAGATTAGAATTAATCTATCTTTTTTATGATATAATATATTTATGAATAGAGGTATAGGTATGAATAAAAAGATTATTTCAATTATATATATTATATTTTTATTATTTATATTAATTTTAATTGTATATCCTTTTATAGAAATTGATACAGGTAGTAAAATAATACAATTTCGATATAGTGATAACATAGATGAGTTTGATAAATTTACTTGTTATGATGATTCATATTCATATAGTGAAAAAAGAAATATAACAGTAACTAATATAGATTTTAAAAAGTTTATGTTTTTTCATGTTATTACTGTTTCATATGAAAATGGTAATAAATGTGCAACTGAATACTATTTAGATGAAAGTTATATAGAAGATTATATAAATAATGCTGAAATTAAATATAATGATAATAATATTGATGTTGCTAAATTAATAGAAAATAGAAAAGCAATTACTGGTAATATTAGATATAGTGGTAATGATTATTTGAATGAAGTAGGTTATATATTAAATGGAAAACATCAAATATTATTTATATTTTATATTGATGATTTATTAGTCATTCAGGTAGGTTTATCTGATGAAAGTCCTAAATTTATAGCATATGAAAAAATAGAAGAAAATTTTATTGGTAAAAGATGGACTAGAACTAGTGATGATACAGAAATATTAGCGTTTAATAACGATGGAAGTTTTACATATTATTGTACTTGTGGTAATCCTGTATATGATTCTGATATTTATGAATATTATAAATATGATGAATTAACTAAAGAAATAACATTAAATTCTACTTATGGTGAAACAAGAAAAATAAAAGTTATAGAATATGATAGTAGAATTCTTAAATTAGACTTTGAAGGTGAAAGAAGAATTTTTAATTTAATAGAAGAATAAAAAAGAAGAAATATTATATTTCTTCTTTTTCTTTTCTTTCATCAATTTCATTTTTTACATCATCATAAAAAATTTCATCTGGTTTCATATTAAAGATAGCAGCAATTTTAACGGCCATAGAATATTTAAAACTACGTTTTTCTGTTTCTATTTGCCAGTAAAAAGGCTTACTTATATTTAAGAAATCTGCCATTTGTTGATGAGTGTAATTGTGTTTTAATCTTGTTTCTCTTAATTTGTTTAACATAAATTTCACCAAGTTTTATTATACTCTAACTTAAAGGGGATATCAACCTTAAATTAACTAGAAGTTAATTTTGAGTATAACCATCTATAGTCTAGATATAATAATAATGAAATAAGGTTGGTGGCTTCAATGATTATTGGTGAAAGAATAAGGAGAATTAGACTTAGTAAAAACTATAGTCAAGAACAATTAGGAAAATTAGTTGGGGTAACTAAAGTATCAATAAGTGGTTATGAAAATGGTACTAGAATTCCTAAGTTAGAACAATTTGAAAAGTTAATTAGTGTACTTGATGTTTCACCAAGCTATTTATTAGGACTTGAAGTTAATGTAATTGAAGAAGAAACCGATTATAATATTAAAATGTCTAAAGATGATATAAAAATTATAAGTGAATTAAAAACTAAGCCAGAATTATATAATAAAATAGTTAGTGATCCTGAAAGAATGATAGAACTTATAAGTAGAAGAGTTAAGTAGTTGTAAATAACTACTTTTTTTAATATTTTAAAATAAGTTATGTTATAATTAAACTAGGTGATAATATGAATATAGTAGATATTATAAATAAAAAAAGAATGGGAGAAGAACTTACTAAAGAAGAATTAGAATACACTATAAAAGGGTTTATAAATGGTGATATTAAGGATTATCAAATTAGTAGTTTACTTATGGCTATTTGTTTAAATGATATGACAGATGAAGAAACTTCTTATTTAACTGAAATTATGCTTAATAGTGGTGATAAAGTAGATTTATCTGGTGTGAGTAAAATAAAGATAGATAAGCATTCAACTGGTGGTGTAGGTGATAAAACTACATTAATATTACTTCCTTTAGTAGCAGCTTGCGGTGTAGTAGCACCTAAAATGAGTGGCCGTGGGCTTGGTTTTACAGGTGGTACTGTTGATAAATTTGAAGCTATTCCAGGATTTAAATCTGAACTTAGTGAAGAAGAATTTATTAAACAAGTTAATGAAGTAGGAGCAGCTGATATAGCTCAAACTGCTAATTTAGTACCAGCAGATAAGCTTTTATATGCTTTAAGAGATGTAACTGGTACAGTAGAGTCTCTTCCTTTAATAGCATCTAGTATTATGAGTAAAAAACTTGCTAGTGGTGCGGATAAGATAGTTATTGACTTAAAAGTTGGTAATGGTGCTTTAATTAAGAATTTAGACGATGCTAGAAGACTAGCTAGTATAATGGTTAATATTGGTAAATATCATGGAAAAGAAGTAGTATGTTTTTTAACTGATATGAATCAGCCTCTTGGTAATGCTATTGGTAATTCACTTGAAGTAAAAGAAGCTATTGAAGTTTTAAATAATGAGGGACCTAAAGATATTAGAGATTTAGTTATTGTACTTGGAACAGCGATGGTATCTATGGGACTTAATATAAGTATGAAAGAAGCAAATAAATTAGTACTTGAAAAATTACGCGATGGTAGTGCCTACAAGAAGTTTGAAGAAATGGTTAAATATCAAGGCGGAAATTTAGAAGGGCTTGTTAT
This sequence comes from Bacilli bacterium, assembly GCA_017461465.1. Taxonomy (GTDB): domain Bacteria; phylum Bacillota_I; class Bacilli_A; order RF39; family UBA660; genus RGIG4266. Next base: position 8,678 of record JAFTYN010000067.1, on the reverse strand, counting down.
ATCAGATAAAGTTATTTCTATAAAAAGTCAAAAATCAGGTTTTGTTAGAAGCATAAAAACTAATGAACTAGGTGAAATAGTACGTAAACTTGGTGGTGGAAGATACGAAAAAAATGACGTTATAGATCCTACTGTTGGTATAGTACTTTCTGTTAAAAAAGGTGACTATTTATTAGAAGATGAAGAATTAGTTAAGGTATATATTAATAAAAAGGATATATCTGCACAAGAGATTATTGATTGTTTTGAAATAGATGATTCAAGTGGTGGTTTAAATCCTTTAGTATATGAAATGGTGAAGTAATATGGGAGCTTTAAAAAGTGCAATTGAATTAGTAATTTTATATCCAGTATATGCTTTAATTATATTATTAGTTGTTATAGCTTTAATTAGAATAATATATGGATTAATAATAAATAGTAAAAAAGAAAGAAATATATTTAAAAAAAGTGATATTTCAGATTCAAAAATGAATACCATTATTACTATGTTATCTACTTATAAAGGATACTATAGATTACTTACTAAAAATAATTTAATTATATTTATAACTGAATATGCTATATATATGGGATTTATTATTGATGAAGTAGGAACTGTAGTAGGCGAAGAAAATAGTGACTATTGGATACTAAAAAGTACTGGTTCAGATACGAGAATAACAAATAAAATGTTTTTATTTAATGATATAAAAAAGAAACTTAAAGAACGTTTAGGAAATAAAGAAATAAAAGAATATATTATAATGGGTGGAAATTGTATATTTTTAGTTAAATTAGTATCTGCTAAAATTTTAAGAATGAATAATGTATTTGTAACTTTTACTAAGACAGAAATGAAAAAAGTTTATATAGAAGAAGAAATAGATGCAATGGCAGATTCATTAAATCAAATTATGTAAAGATGGTGTATACTTTATTGCATTAGTTTAATATTTAGTGATATGCTTATACTAGAATAAGGGGTGATGATATGATACATCCATCAATCGATAAATTATTAAATAAAGTGGGCTCTAAATATTTGTTAGTAAATTTAGTTGCTAAGAGAGTTAAAGAGATTGAGGAAACTGAATTTTATCAAATGAAAGAAAATGAATATAAATCAAGTAAGCCAATTGGGCGTGCACTTGAAGAAATTGCAAAAGATCTAATTCAAATAAAAGAGAATTAGTCTTTTTTTCTAGGAGGGTTTTATGGAAATAAAAAATATTAGAAAATTAAAAAATGGTAAATATGAACTTACTTTAATATCAGGTGATAAAGTTATTACTTATGATGAAGTTATAATAAAAAATAATTTACTATATAAAAAAGATATAACTAGTAAAGAAATAGATGAGATAGAGAAACTAAATACTTTTTATGATATTTATAATAAAGCTATAAAACATATTTCAAAAAAGATGAGAAGTACAAAGGAAATAAAAGAATATCTTGAAGGACATGATTTATCTAGTAAAGAGGAAGAAGAATTAATTAATAAACTAAAGAAAATAGGGATGATTAATGATGAAATGTATGTGAAAGCATATGTATCTGATAAGATTCATTTATCTAGTGATGGTCCAAATAAAATTAAAAATGAATTACTTAAAAATAATATTAAAGGAGAAATAATTGATGAAGAATTATCCAAAATAGATGAAGAAGAATTAATTAATAAAGTAAAAAGGATAATCAATAAAAAGGTAAGAACTTCAAAAACTTCTAGTTATAACACTAGACAAAAGATTTATTTAGAGTTAACTAATCTAGGATATAGTAAAGAATTAATTGATAAATGTTATAATGATGATAGGGATGATGAAAGTTTTCTAGAAAGGGACTTTAATAAAATTTATAAAGATGTATCTAGAAAAGAAACTGATGAGAATAAAATATATTTGAAGATAAAACAAAAACTATATCAAAAAGGTTACAAATTGGAGCAAATTGATAGAATTATAAATGAAAAGAGAAACTAACATAGTTTCTCTTTTTAAATATATTCAATTGGTGGAATCTTATATCCTTTTTGATATACGTTTCTTCTTATATCTTTAGTACTTGCTTCATTATTTTTATATTTAATAAATAAATCTTTATCAAATCCATAAAAATAACCAGATAAATCTAACTTTTTATCATTTTCATCTAATTTTTCGAATCTCATATAAGAATCATCTGAATTTTTTAAATCAATAAATGCTTTTGTACCATCTGGGTATGCGTATTTTTTTATACATCTTGAAATTACATAATTATCATCTGTTCTCCAGTAGTAATTAGTTTCTGTATAGTTTTCCATTACGTCTGGTTCTCTCAATTTTCTTGAGCCATCTATAGTGCTTTCATAATAGTTTTCTTTCTTTGTTAGTTTTCTATTATAGTTTTCATATCCATATTTATCAAAGACTTTAATTGTTTCAGTAGTAGTTATATTTAAGGAATTAGTTTTAGTATTAATAGGGTAACTATTAGTTTCAACTTTACTATATTTTATTATGTCATTCTCTTTTGCTTTTAAATAAGAACCATTTTCAATACTATTTTCATCGTAGAAAGTAAATGTTGCTTCATTTTTATTTAAGGTAAGCACAACTTTTAGTTTTTTACCATATAATGTTACTTGATTTTTAGATACATTAATTTCGTGTTCACCACTAAGTATCCATTCAATATGTCTTAAAGCTCTTTTAGTAAATTCGTCATTATCTGAAAATTTTCTAAATTTTTTTATAAATCTTTCTAAAGTATTAAACATAAAGACATCTCCTTTTTGGCATATATTATATATAAGTTAATATAAAAATGCAATAAAAAAGAGAATTAATAAATTCTCTTATTCTTCAGCAGTTTTATTTAATGCTTTAACTGTTTTTTGATAACTTTTTGAAACTTCACTATCAACAATATTTAAGTTGTAAGATTTACGAATTTCAATCCAAGCTTTACCATTAAGATTAGCATCTTCAGAAACTTTCTTTTCATAGATTGCATCTAAACATTCATCTTTAGAATCTTCTAAACTTGGTTTTTCATCTTGACTAACTCTTTGAATTACAAAGTAACCATAACTTGATTTAACAGGAGTTTTAGTGTATTTTCCATCTTCTAATGCGATAGAAGCATCCCAGAATTCACTAACAACATCAGTTTCAACAAATCCTGAATATAAGCCACCTTCGCTAGCTGTAGATGAATCATCTGAATGTTTTTTAGCAAGTTCAGCAAAATCTTCTCCATCTTTTAATTTTTGAATAATTTCATTAGCTTCTTTTAAAGCAGCAGCTTCATTAGCTTCAACTTTATCTTCATAGTCTTCAGCGTCAGCATCAACTTCTTCTGGAACAACTAAGATATATCTTACTGTCATAGCACCAGTAATTTCATCTTCCCAATATTCCTTAACTTCTTTTTCAGTAATGAATTTATTTTCAGTATTCTTAATGAATTTTTCAGCAACTAAATTTTTTGTATAATCGTTAGTGATTATTTCTTTAAATTGTTCTTCACTTTCATAATATTCAGATAATACTTCATCAAAGTTTTGTCCATATGATTCATATTGAGCTTTTAAATTAGAAATATAACTTTCAGCATATTCAACAGCTTCACTGTTATCTTCTATTTCTTTATTAGCAATATACTCATCAATTAGACTAAGTAATACATCTTCGCCACCTTGTTCTTTCATCTTAGCGTATAAATCATTAGCAGTAAAGTTCTTTCCATCAAGTTCAGCGATTATTTCTGTACCATCTGATAGAGTAGGAATCTTAGAACCTCCAACAAGAGCCATTCCAACTCCAATTCCGATAATGACCATAACTATAGATAATAGTAACATTTTCATTTTTGTGCTTTTCATAAAGTCTTCATTCTCCTCTCATTATTAGTACAATGGTCTCATCATACAAGTATTATTTTAACAAACAAACTAAAAAAAAACAATAATTTATGCAAAGTATTCACATATATTTTATAATTCCATAAAATAATGTGAAGATATAAAAAGGAGGAATGTTTAATGTGCAATAGTGGAATTTCTAGTGCTGCAATCGTTTTAGTTCTATTTATACTTTTAATAATTATACTTGGGGCTTATATTTAGCCTAAAGGAGGTGGCTTAATGTCTTGTCAAAATTCTTGCCAAAATAAAGAAAATATTCAAGTTCAAAGTCATGGATGTACTCATACTAATAACTTTAATTTTGTTATAGCTCTAGTTCTTTATATATTACTTGCTATCATAATTGGAACTTGGATTTGGTAAAAAGAGAAATTTTTTCTCTTTTTTTGTGTAAAGTTTATACTTTTTAAAGTATAATACCTTTACAAATCCCTAATGTTAGGTTAAAATTGAAGTATCAGTGGAACATTGTGGGGGAAAGTGGTGATTTCTATGTTTATGGGAGAGTATCATCATAACATTGATGAAAAAGGAAGATTAACTATACCATCCAAGATTAGATATGAACTTGGTGAAGAGTTTATTGTTACTCGTGGTTTAGATAATTGTCTTTTTGTGTATCCTAAAGAAGCTTGGAATAATATTATAGCTGAATATAAGAAATTACCTAATACTAAAGATGCCCGCAATTTCATGAGATTCTTTTTATCAGGTGCTACTATTTGTACATTTGATAAACAAGGAAGAATCAATATTCCTGTTCCACTAACTGCGTATGCTGACCTTATAAAAGAATGTATTATCATAGGGGTTGATGATAGATTAGAGGTTTGGAGTAAAAAACGCTGGGAAGAATTTGTTTCAGAAAATGAACCAAATTATTCAGAAATAGCAGAAAAATTATTTACACCAAAACTTGATGTATAGGAGGACATATGCATAAAAGTGTTTTATTAGATGAATGTATACATTATTTAAACTTAAAAGATGATAGTGTAATAGTGGATTGTACATTAGGTTATGGTGGTCATAGTAGCGAAATACTTAAAAGAATACCTAATGGGTTTCTTTATGCTTTTGACCAAGATTTAGATGCCATAAACTCTAGTCAAAAAAGATTAAGTGAGTTAGCGTCCAATTATGAAATTATTAAAAGTAATTTTGTTAATTTGAGAAAAGAACTTACAAAAAGGACAGACTTAGTAGATGGTATTCTTTATGATTTAGGAGTATCATCTCCGCAGCTGGATGAAGATGAAAGAGGATTCAGTTTTCATAAAGATGCTAGGTTAGATATGCGAATGGATAAGAGTAGTCCATTTAGTGCATACGATGTAGTTAATACTTATTCTTATGAAGAATTAACTAATATTTTATATAAATATGGTGAAGAAAAATACGCAAGTAGTATTGTTAAAAATATTATTAAGAAGCGTGAAATAAAACCAATTGAAACAACATTAGAATTAGCGGAAATAATAAAAGAAAGTGTTCCAGAAAAATATCGTCGTGATAAACACCCTGCACGTAAAACATTTCAAGCTATTAGAATTGAAGTAAATCACGAATTGGATGTTTTTGAAACTAGTATAAAAGATGCTTTAGACTTAATTAAAGTTGGAGGTAGAGTATGTGTAATCACATTCCATTCTCTAGAAGATAGAATGTGTAAACAAATATTTAAAGAAGTTAGTGAAGTAGATAAGCTTCTTAGAAAACTTCCAATTATCCCTGAAGATAAAATGCCTAAGTTTAAAGTTATTGCTAATATAAGTCCTAGTTTAGAGGAACTTGAATTTAATAATAGGGCACGTAGTGCTAGATTAAGAGTAATAGAAAGGGTAAGATAAATATGAAGAAAAAGGCAACTAAAAAAGTTAATTTCAGAATTACTAAAGGTGAAAAGCTTATGATTTTTGGTTGCGTATTTTTTGTAGTATTTGCATTACTTGTACAAGTTTTCTGTGGTGCTACTACAGGAAACTTAAGTCTAACTGTAGAAAAACTTAAATATGAAATAGATAATCAAGAAAAGAAAAATGAAAGTTTAAAAATGCAAGTTAGTGAATTAACTTCGTATGACAAAATCAAAGATGTTGTAAAAGACATGGGATTAGCTTATAATAATGAAAATATAATTATTATAAGTAAATAATAACGAGGTGATATTATGAGAGATAGAAAAACAGTAAAAGATACTTGGAATGCTCCAACGTATTTTTTAATAGTAGTTTTTATCTCTTTTTTTGTTATAGCTATTCAACTTAGTTATGTAGCATTATCTCCAAACGTATATGGTATTAATATGGATGAATTTGCAGCAAGTAGAAATACTTATAGTTCTACATTATATGCAAAAAGAGGAACTTTTTATGATTCAGAAGGAAATGTTCTAGCTCAAGATGTAGCATCATATACTGTAATAGCGTATCTAAGTGAAACAAGGACTAAAAATTTAACTAATCCTCAGCATGTTATAGCTAAAGAAGCGACTGCTAAAGCATTAGCACCAATTTTAAATATGACAGAAGAAAGACTTTTGGAACTTTTATCGAAAGATTTATATCAAGTTGAATTAGGTCCTGGTGGTAGAGGAATAACAGAACTTGTCAAAGAAGAAATTGAATCACTTAATTTACCTGGAATAGATTTTATTGAAACATTTAAAAGATTTTATCCTAATGGTAATTTTGCTTCTTATGTAATTGGATATGCTAAAAAGTATGAAAAAGTAGATGAAAATGGAAAAACATTTGAAAAAATAATTGGAGAACTTGGCTTAGAATCAAAATATAATGAGTTATTAACAGGTGAGAATGGTTACTTAAAATATCAACAAGATAGATTTGGATATAAAATACCAGATACTAAAGAAGAAAAAGTAGAAGCTATAAATGGTAGTGATGTATATTTGACGTTAGATTCAAATATTCAAAGATTTGCAGAAAGCGCTATAAAAGATATTGAAGAAACCTACTCTCCAAAGTGGGCTACTATAGCTGTTATGAATGCTAAAAATGGTGATATTTTAGCGGCATCTACGATTCCGTCTTTTGATCCAAATATAAAAAATATAAGTAATTATCAAAGCCCACTTGTTACTTATAAATTCGAACCAGGAAGTACAATGAAAATATATGCATATTTATGTGCAATAGATTCAGGAAAATATGATGGAAACTATAGACTAAAATCAGGTAGTATAACTATTGGTGATGATGAAGTAAGAGACTGGAATAGAACTGGTTGGGGACATATTACACTAGATCAAGGGCTTCTTTATTCATCAAATGTAGCAGCCTCAACATTAGTTCAAAAAGTAATTAATAAATCTGAACTTAGAGAATGCTTAGAAAAATTTGGTTTTGGAGATGTGACTGGTATAGAACTTGCACATGAAGCTGCTGGGGATGTCGGCTTTACTTATCCTATTGAAGTTGCTACAGCAACGTTTGGGCAAGGTATTACAACAACTGTTATGCAGCAATTACAAGGTATGTCTATTTTGGCTAATGATGGAAAAATGGTTAAGCCACACATAGTAGACAAAATAATTGATCCTAATACTGATGAAATTATTTATGAAAGTGTTACAGAAAAAACTGAAAAATTAGTAAAAACTTCTTCAGTTGAATACATTAATAATCTTTTATATCAAGCCGTTAATGGAGACGATTATAATGCTACTGGATTATATTATAAATTAGATGGTTATGATGTTTTAGGAAAAACAGGAACTGCACAAATAGCTGCTCCTACTGGAGGATATTTGGAGGGACCTAATGATTACATAAATTCATTTGTAGGAATGTATCCTAAAAATAATCCAGAAATTATCATTTATGTAGCAGTTCAACAACCTACATGGGGAGCTAATCAGCCAGTTGTAAATGCAACTAAAGAAATGATTGTTAATATTACTAAATATTTGAATTTATTTGATGATGGCACAAATAAATCAGAAGTAGAAATTCATAAATTAGAGTCTTATATTAGTAAAAATACTAATGTGATAAAGGAAAAATTAGAAAGTAAAAAAATAGAAGTTATAACTATTGGTAATGGTGAAAAAATAATCAATCAATATCCTAAAAAAGGTACTAATGTTTTATCTTATGACAAAGTTTTTCTTATAACAAATGATTCTGAAATTAAACTGCCAAATTTTGTCGGATATTCAAAAAAAGAAGCAGAAAATCTTTTAAATTTACTTAATATAAGCTATAATATAAATGGAAATGGTTATGTCGTTAGTCAAGATATAGAAGCAGGCATACTTGTTACAAATGACTTAACGATAAAACTAGAACTCCAGGATAAATACAATTTAGATACGAATTAGTATGTATTAGATTGGTGGTGATGTTATGGAAGAAAAAGATGAAGTTATGGAGAATGAGAAACCAACAAAAAAGAAAAAGAAGAAAAGTATAGTAGCGACTATATTTAATATAATTTTCTGGGTAGCTTTTCTTATAGTATCCGCAATATGGGTAACAGATTACTACAAAGTAAGTAATGAAGAAGAACCAATCTTTTGCTTAAGTAACAAAACTCACACTTTCGATGATGGTACTGTAGAAGAGTGTAGTGGATTAGGTTATAAAATATATAAGTATAATCGTTCATCACTTGGAACTGGAATCCAGTTTGGACCATTTTTTGTTAAGATGAGACAACCTGAATAATAAAGTGATGATAATCACTTTATTTTTATTTAATCTAAATTAGTATTTTTGTGTTGAAAATATTGACATTTTTTAATATTTTTCTATAATATAGG
>JAFTYN010000066.1 GCA_017461465.1 Bacilli bacterium | reverse complement strand
CAAAGATCAATTACAAAAGGTCAGTCAGTAGTATTTTATGATAATGATGTATGCCTTGGTGGTGGCATAATAAAATAAAGAGTTTTTAACTCTTTTTTTGTTTATTTTTTTATAGCCTGTTAAAAATAATACTAGGTGATAATATGAAAAAAATATTTTATCTTTTTTTGATATTATTATTAGTACTTATAGATCTAAGAAGTAAAGAAAATCTAACATTAGTTTTTAAACAAAAAGATGAAAATGAATTTTATGAATTTATATTACTTGAATTAGGTAATGTTAATACTAGTAATTTAGATATTATTTTAAAAGATATAAAAGTATTAAAAGTATATCCTAGTATTAATAAAGTATATAAAAATAATATTAAAAATGTGTATAATTATACAAATATTAATGATTTCAAAGATAGTTATTTAAATGAACTAGAAAAAAATGGTTACTATAAAGATTATAATTATTATTTAGTTAACCCTATAAAAATAGAAAAGATATTAGTGTATTCAAGCAAGAATATTATAAGAAATAAATTTGAAAAATTTAGTATAGATACCTGCATAAATATAAATTTTAGATGTATTAAAATAAGTTAATGATTTCAAAAATATTGAAGTTTTATGAATTTATAGTATAATGTGTATAGGTGATAGTATGAATATAATCTGGGCATTAATTATAATAATTCTTATAGCACTTGAATTTGCTACCGCTCAATTTACAGCTTTTTGGTATGTTTTATCAGGCGTTATAAGTTACATAATTTCTTTTTTTAGTGATAATTTCCTATTACAATTTTTAATTTTTGTAACATGTGGAACTTTATTTATGATTATATTTAAGGAAAAGACTATTGCTTTTTTAAAGAAAAATAAAGTTATTACTACTTCTGATAAACTAGTTGGAGAATATGGAATAGTAACTAAAACTATCTCTAAAAAACAGTTTGGAGAAGTAAAAGTAAAAAAGAAAAAGTGGACTGCATATTCTGATGAAAATATAAGTAAAGGTACTAAAGTTAAAATTTTATCAGTTAGTGGTGTTAAACTTAAAGTTGAAACTCATAAATAATACCTTATGGTATTTTTTTGTTTAACATTTAATATACAGCCCTTTTGTTGTAATATAAGGGCTTTTGTAGTATAATTGGAAATGGTGAGAGATGAGTGTATAAAGTAAATAATGTAAATATAAATTATATTAACTATGGTAATAAAGAAGGAAAAGATATAGTGTTTCTTCATGGATGGGGACAAAATATTCAAATGATGAAAATGCTAGCAGATCCTCTTTCTAAAGAAAATAATATTGTTATTGTTGATTTACCTGGTTTTGGAGAATCAACAGAACCAACGTATGACTGGATGGTAGATGATTATGTTGAAGCTATAAAAAGTTTACTAGAAAGTCTTAAAATTAAAAAACCAATTTTAGTAGGACACTCTTTTGGAGGAAAAATAAGTTTATTATATTCTAGTAAATATGAAGTAGAAAAACTTGTTGTCTTAGGTAGTCCTTATAAAAAAGAAATAGAAAAGTTATCTTTAAAAACAAAGATGCTTAAGGCTGCGAAGAAAGTTCCAGTTCTTAATAAACTAGAAGGTTTTGCTAAAAAACATATTGGTTCAACAGACTATAGAAATGCATCTGAAATAATGCGAAAAATTTTAGTAAATACTGTTAATTATGATATTTCTAGTAACCTTTCTAAAATAAAGTGTCCAACTCTTATTATTTGGGGAACTAATGATGAAGCAGTTCCAATAGAAGATGCTTATGAGTTAGAAAAGATTATTAAAGATGCAGCAGTAATAGAGTATGAAGGATGCTCACATTATGCATATTTAGAGAGATTAAATCAAACTGTAAATGTTCTAAGAAGTTTTATAGGAGGTAATGATTAATGAAATTATTATTTTTAGTATCAATTATTACAAGTTTCTTATATTACATAATAAAGAGTAATAAAACACTGCATATCCTTCAGCAAAATTGGTATAATGAAGGAAATAGATACTTAAATTGGATTTATAATAACATCTATAAAGTATTCTTAGAAGTTGATATGTTCTTCTTTGTCTTTGTAATAGGGTTATTTTTAGAACCTAAGTATTTAATGATATTCTTTGTATTATTCTATGGTGCATGTGCATTATCATTTATGAAAAAAAGAAGAAAAGAACAAGTTAAAAAACCACTTGCATTTACAAAAAGAGTAAAAAGATTAATTACAACAGAAATTTTATTATATGCTATTATGATTTTAATTATGACTTTACTAGTAAATGAAGTAAATTTATGGATTATGTATTTAATTATAGGTTTATTTATATATTTAAATTATATTGTTATGTTTATTGTTAATATTATAAATAAACCAGTAGAAAAAATGGTATATAATTATTATATGAAACAAGCTAAAAATAAGCTTGCTAACATGAATAATTTAGATGTAATAGGTATTACTGGTTCATATGGTAAAACTAGTAGTAAAAATATCTTAAATGATATTTTAAGTATTAAATTTGATACTTGTCCTAGCCCTAAAAATTTTAATACTCCAAATGGATTAATGATTACAATTAATAATCATTTAGATAAGTTTGCAAATGTTTTAATTGCTGAAATGGGAGCTTTTAAAGTTGGTGAAATAAAAGAACTATGTGATTTTGTTCATCCTAAATATGGTATCTTAACAAAGATTGGAACAGCTCATTTAGAAAGCTTTGGTTCACAGGAAAATATTCAAAATGGTAAGTTTGAACTTATTGAAAGTTTACCAATAGATGGTACTGGTGTATTAAATGGTGATGATGAATTACAAGTTAATTATAAACTTAAAAATAAGTGTAATATCATTTGGATAGGTATAGATAATAAAGATGTAGATGTAAGAGCTGAAAATATTAAAATGACTCATACAGGTACTACATTTGATATAGTTTTTAAAGGAGATAAAAATAAGTATCCGTTTGAAACTAAATTACTTGGTAAAGCTAATATTTATAATATATTAGCAGCAGTTGCCTTAGGAAAACATCTAGGAATTGAAAATGAACAATTAAAACTTGGTGTTAAGAGAGTTAAACCAATTGAGCATAGATTAGAACTTAAGAAGTATGGAGATATAAATATTATTGATGATGCTTACAATTCTAATCCTGTAGGTTCAAGTATGGCTCTTGATGTTCTAAAGTTAATGCCAGGTAAAAAGATTATAGTAACACCTGGTATGATAGAACTAGGTGATAGAGAATATGAACTTAACATGAAATTTGGTAAACATATTGCTGAAGTTTGTGATGAAGTTATTCTTGTTGGAAAAGAACAAACTAAACCTATATATGATGGTTTAATAGATGAAGGATTTAAAGAAAAAAATATTCATATAATAAATGATGTTAAAATTGCTTTTGATTTAATGATAAAATTAAAAGATGGTGAAACTTATGTTTTACTTGAAAATGATTTACCAGATATATTTAATGAAAAGTAATTAAGGAGGAAGTTAAATGAAAATAAAATTAGGTGTAATTTTTGGTGGAGTTAGTGTTGAACATGAGATTAGTATAATATCTGCGGTTCAAGCTATGAATGCTGTTGATAAAGAAAAATATGATATAGTACCAATTTATATAGCAAAAGATCGTACTTGGTACACAGGAAAAATGCTTATGGATATTGATATTTATAAGGATTTTGAAGATTTAAAGAAATTTGCTACTAAAGTAACAATGTATAAAAAAGATAATAGTTTTTATCTACAATCTATGGGGCTATTTAAAAGAATAGTAGAAGAAGTAGATGTAGTATTCCCAATTGTTCATGGTGCTAATGTAGAAGATGGAACAATTGCTGGTTATTTAGAAACTATTGGTGTTCCATATGTAGGTAGTAGAGTACTTGGAGCTGCTTTAGGTCAAGATAAAGTAGTTATGAAGCAAGTTTTTGCAGCTTGTGATTTACCAATCGTACCATATACTTGGTTCTTTGATAATGAATACTTAAATGATGCTGATAAAATAACTAAAGAAATCAAAAAGTTAGGATATCCAGTTATTGTTAAACCTGCTACATTAGGTAGTAGTGTTGGTATTACTGTAGTAAAAGATGAAGCAGCACTTGATGATGCTATTATGGATGCTATTACATATGATACTAAGATTGTAGTAGAAAAAATGGTTGATAATTTAGTAGAAGTTAACTGTAGTGTTCTAGGAGATTATGAATATCAACAAACTTCTGTACTTGAAGAAGTAATGAGTTCAGATGAATTCTTAACTTACAAAGAAAAATATCTAGGTGGAGGAAAGAAAACAGGTGCTAGTAAAGGTATGGCATCTACATCAAGAGTAGTTCCAGCTAGAATATCTGATAAATTAACTGAAGAAGTTAAAGAAATAGCAAAAGGAGCATTTAAAGCACTAAATTTAAGTGGTATTTGTCGTATAGATTTCTTAATTGATAAAAAAGAAAACAAAGTATACATTAACGAACCTAATACTATACCTGGTTCTTTAGCGTTCTATTTATGGGAACCATCAGGTAAAAAATATTCAGTACTTTTAGATGAAGCAATTACTTTAGCTATAAAAGATTATAAAAATAGAAGTAAGAAAACAAATTCTTTTGACACTAATGTACTTTCTAACTTTAGTGGTGTAAAAGGTGTTAAAGGATTAAAAGGAATGAAAGGTGGAAAGCTAAACTAATAGCTTTCCTTTTTATTAGCATATATCTAGATTTTTCCTTATATTTTCGGTATAATTAAGAAGGTGATAGAACATGTTTGAAAATTTAGGTGACAGATTACAAAACGCAGTAGATAAAATTAAAGGATATGGAAAAATTACTGAAGATAATATTAGTGAAGTAGTAAGAGAAATTAGACTTGCTCTTTTAGAAGCTGATGTTAACTATGTTGTTGTAAAAGAATTTATAAATAAAGTAAAAGAAAAAGCATTAGGTGAAGAAGTTGCTAAAAGTTTAAAACCTGGTGAAGTTTTTGTTAAAATTTTAAAAGATGAATTAGTAGAGTTACTAGGTGGAGAAAAAGCTGATTTATATACAGGAGGTAGTCCTAGTATCTTAATGATGGCAGGTCTTCAAGGTAGTGGTAAAACTACTACAGCTGGTAAACTTGCTTTATTATTAAGAAAGAAATTTAATAAAAAGCCACTTTTAGTAGCGTGTGATGTTTATAGACCTGCTGCTATTGAACAGTTAAAACAAGTAGGTCGTGAACTTAATATTGAAGTATATGATGAAGGTGCTGGAAATCCAGTAGAGATAGCTAAAAATGGTGTTAAATACGCCAAAGAAAAAGGCTATAACTATGTAATTATCGATACAGCTGGTAGACTTCATATAGATGAAAGTTTAATGGAAGAACTTGAAAATATTAATAATGAAGTTAAACCAAATGAAATATTACTTGTAATAGATTCAATGGTTGGGCAAGATGCAATTAATGTAATTACAGGTTTTAATGATAGACTTCCACTTACTGGTGCAGTACTTACTAAACTTGATGGTGATACACGTGGTGGTGCAGCACTATCAATTAGACATTTAACTAATATTCCAATTAAATTTATCGGTGTTAGTGAAAAAATGGATGGACTTGAAGAATTCTATCCAGAAAGAATGGCTACTCGTATTTTAGGTATGGGAGATATTATGAGTATGCTTGAAAAAGCAGAATCAGTTATAGATCAAGATGAAGCTTTAAAAGCTGCTAAAAAGATGCAAAGTGGTAAATTTGACTTAGAAGATTTCTTATCTCAGTTAAATCAAATTAAAAAACTTGGACCACTAGAAAACTTAATTAAAATGATACCAGGAGCTAAAAAAATGGGACTTACTGATGTTCAAATAGACCCTAAAGATATGGCTCATGTAGAAGCAATTGTACTTTCAATGACTCCATATGAAAGAAGACATCCAGAAATATTAAAAGCATCTAGAAAACAAAGAATTGCTAAAGGTTCTGGAAGAAGTGTGGAAGAAGTAAATAGACTTCTAAAACAATTTGAAGAAATGAAACAAATGATGAAACATTTAAAAAATGGTAATATGAAATTACCATTCTAAGGAGTTGTAATAATGATTGATAGTATTATTCCTATAATCTTAATATTTCTTTATATAACTTTTATGGTACTTTTAAATTGCTATAAAAGCATGAATATAAAAAAGAAAGATATTAATAAAGAATTATTAAAAGATAATCCTATTTATTTACTTTATGTTCATGGAACTAAAGCAAATAAACTATTTTATTTAACTATATTAAACTTAATAAATAAAAAATATTATAGTTTAGAAAAAAAAGGAGATACTTTGTGTTTAAGATATTTAAAAAGTAATTTACTTAAATATGAAGATGAAACTTTAACTGAATCAGAACAAAAAGTAATGGGATACATTAATAGTTTACTTTATAAAGAAGATAAAAATATGTATATATCTTTAGATAAATTAGATAATACTATAGTAGGTGATTATAGCTTTACTAGCATTTTAAATAGCTTCATGATAGAACTAAGAAAAGAAGTTAAAACAAAATATGGTTTAATAGATAAATACGCTGATGTTATGCCAATAATACTATTATGTTTTCTATATTCACTTCAAATAATTGTATTTTTTAAATTGAAATTAAATATCCTTCTTATCACTTTACTAGCATTATTACTTACTATTGTTACAATGGTAGTAATTAATTTACTAAAAAATAAGATAGTTAATCATAGTTTTAAAAGATATTTAATTATTTATATAATATCAGTAGTATTAGCTCTTACTTCATATTTTATTTGGAGCAATAATTACATGGTTGATTATATAATTTATCATGTTATATTAGGGTTACTTGCCTTTATGTATCCACTTTTAGTATTTACTGCTATATATTTTATACATACTAATAACTTTTATCGTAATCCAAAACAAAAAGATATAATAAATGTATTAAATGATTTAAAAGGAAAGTTAGAGAATGCTAAGAATGTGAATGAAGAAGATTATATTTATATTTTAGGATTAAATATTAAGAAAAAAAGAATAGATGATGATTATTATTACTTTAAGAAAAAGTTTAATTTATAAAGAAAATAATGCAGATTTTTATGAATTTGCATTATTTTTTATTAGTGCTATTATATTGTTGTCAGTGATTTTCTAGGCGCTGACAGAGGAGAAGTTAGAATTTTATGTACAGTCTTGATTTGATGGGATTAAGAAAGTTCATTGACTCTAAAAAAAGACATATAGACGCGCAAGATGAATTGAATGTGGAGTTACAAGATGAACGAGATATCCTATACAAATATGTAGAAGAACTTAGAAGTAATGAGGAAACAAAATATATCGTTCCAAGTGAATTAGCCCTAGCGGTTTATGAACCTGAAAAGAACGAATTAACTAAAATGTTAAATCAAAACTTCAAAGAAATTCTAAAAAAAATCAAAGAAAAAGCTCATTTATATTCTTATTTCGTGTATGTTAAAAGATATATATTAACTAAGTTATCTATTAATTCTTTATCTTATGAATTTGATAAAGAAATGGCTTTAGAAAGTAAATCTAAACATGAACTTATAAAAGATATGATAAAAACAATAAATCTAGATATATTTGAAGTTAAAACTATTAATGATTCACTTCCTTTATCTCAAAAAGAAAATGAAGCACTTGAAGCTTTAATGGTTAGATTCCAAAGTATTATAGATAGACATTTAATTACCAAAGAAGATTTATGGAATATGATTAAAACTTATAAGTTAGATAAAGATTTAAAAACTAAAGATGATAATGTTTCAGTTATAAAAGGCATTATTGATGATAACCCTTTAGATGAAGAAAAAAGTAAAAATGAAAAGGAAAATCTTAAACTTTTAGAATCAGTATATTTATATCTTAAAAGAAAAGAAGAGTTAAGTTCTTTAGATGAAGAGACACTTTTAAGCTTACTTGGAGAAAATAAAATACTACCAAGAGATTATTTAATAGAATCTATATTAAAAAAAGAAGGTTTAACAAAAGACGGTATTGATAAAGTACTTGAAATAATGTCTTTTGAATCTTATAGTCATAAATTTGATAGTTATACTTTAAATGAGTTAACTACGCTTCTTACAGAATATAAAAAAAATCAAAATAGAATTAGAGAAGAAAAAAGTAAATTAAATAAAGTTAAAATAACTTTAAAAACAAAAATAGATTCATTAATATCTAAAAATATCCCTAAAGAATCTAGTTTAAAAAAGGAAAATAATCCAAAAGAACTTTATAATAAATTAAAAAAATTAATAAAGTTTACTCTTTATAATCCTATTAAGTTATTATATTCCAAAAAAAGTTATGAAACTTTAAAAGAAGATTTAAATATTATTAGTACTAAGACTAATAATCCTATGATTGATAATATAGTTAATGATATTAGATTTATGCTTGATTTTATGGAAAAACATTCTTTTAATTTTAAAGATAAAAGTATATTCACAAGAATATCAAGTTATGATTTTAAAAAGTTTAAAGAAATAAGAACTAATTTATCTAAATTTACTTCAAGTAATTTTGAAGGAAGAAAAATCTTCTTATTTAATATTCCTACTAATACAAAAAATAACCTAGAAATATTAGAAATGGATGTAAGTAAAGAAGATGCTTTATTACTTGATTTAACTTCTGATATGGAAGATATAAACTCTAAAGAAGAAGAATTATCTAGAAGCTATAATGAAAGTAACTTAAATATTAGTTTCTTAGAGAATTATTTACTTCCTAAAAGAAAAGGTAATAAAGGTTTATTTGAAGATTTAGAACATTTAATATCACAAAATGTATTAAGAAATAATGAGCAAGAAAAACCAAAAGTTTTAATTAAAAATCAAAGAGAGTTAACCTCTCTTTTTTTGATATATGCTATAATGTAATAAGAAGGTAGGTGAGGGTATGAAATTAGTACCAATTCCTGAAAAAAAATATAAAGATTATAGATTAGATGTTATTTTTAATTGTTATAAGTGGGATCCACAATTTTTAGATAATAATACTATTGCTAAATATGCACTAGTACTAACAGAAAAAGAACATGAAGAATTAAAAAAATTAACAGAAGATGTTGATAAAGAAACGATAGAATCAGAATTATACTTAAATAATAATTTAGAACTTGCTAAACCTCTAGCACTAAATAAAAAATTATATGCTGAATTAAAGAAAATGAATAATTATGATCCTAACAGGCATATTAGACTTATGAGATATGATTTTCATCCGGTAAAAGGTAATAAATGGGCTTTAAGTGAAGTTAATAGTGATGTTCCTGGTGGTTTTGCAGAAAGTTCTTTAATGCCTGAGGTAGCTAGAAAACTATTTAAAAAAGAAAAGTATGATTATATTAATTTTGGTGATATTTTAGTAGGTGCTATAACTAAAAAAGTGCCTAAAAATGGTAATATTATGATGGTACACTGCACTTCATATACTGATGATAGACAGGTAATGCAGTTTTTAGGGGATAGATTAAAAGAAAAAAACTATAATGTTATTTATGGAGCAGCAGACCATGTTAGATTTGAAGATAAAAAAGCAGTAAGTGTTTTAAAAGGATACAAAGGTTCATTAGATGGAATTATTAGATTTACTCCTTTAGAGTGGCTTGTAGATATTAAACCTAAATACTGGGATGGATATTTTGATACTATAACTCCATCTTGTAATCATCCTATTGCTATGTTTGCGCAGACAAAAAGGTTTCCGCTTATTTGGAATGAACTAGAAAAAGCTGGTATAAGTCTTAAAACTTGGAAGAAACTACTACCAGATACTATTGAAGTAAAGGATGTAAAAGGTAAAGAAGGATATATCTATAAACCAGCATGTGGACGAGTAGGAGAAAAGATTTCTATTAAAGAGGGATGCTTTGAAGGTGAATATGAAGAAATATTAAAAGATGTTAAAAGACATCCTAAAAAGTATCTTGCACAGAAAAAATTTATCAGTGAACCATTAAAAGGAACTAATAATAAAGAATATCATGTGTGTTTAGGTTCGTATACGGTAGATGGGAAGCATGCAGGCTATTATGCTAGAATAAGTGAGAAACCAAGAATAGATTCTAATGCTGCGGATATTCCAGTATTAATTGAAAGAGGTTAAATATGACAGGTAGAGAAGTATATGAAATATGGGCAAAAGAGGGGGCTAAGTGGACAGATTGGGTTAGACCAGTACCTTTTATTGCAATAGATGATAATGCTGAAATAATGGAGTTTTATGACTTAAATATACCAGATATATTTTATTTAAAAGAGATTCCAACAAAAACTGCCATTATAGTAGATGAAGAAGGTTATGAAAGTATAAAAGAGGGAATGGCTCTTGCCTTATTAGGTTTTAGACCAATACCACTATTTAATGGAACTAATGAGCCTATTAATTCACTTGGAGCAGTTAATAATAGGATAGTTGAAGTAGCGTTAATATGGGGAGCTCTAATACTTAAAAATATAAACTTAAAAGATGATGCTAACCCAGTATTTTTAATAGATACTAATCGTATGCATAGATATAAAATGGATGAATCAATATTTGATAATAGTTATGATATGTATCATCAAGATTTTCCTAGTGAAAAATATTTTTTAGATAATGGAATAGAAAATATAATTATAGTTAGTAAAAAAATTGAAGAAGACTTAAATAGAATATTTTATAAATTTAAAAATATAAAAATATTACATACTAATGGTTATGAAGCTCCAAAAGTAGTTAAATTAAAAAAGCCTAAAGGAAAAGAATAATGTTAAAATTTAACGGAAGAATAATGCAGTTTGGCTTTGGAGCAGTTGGTAAAAGTTTTTATGAAAAAGTAAAAAAAGAAATAAAATTTGATGAAAAAAATTATTTTGTTATAACACAAAATAAATATGAATTTGATGCCTTTGTTAAAATGGGAGGATTAGTTCAAAACTATATTGTTTCAGAAATAACAAAAGATAATTATGAGAAAGTATTTTCTACTTACTTAAAAGAAGGAGATTTATTAATAGATTTTGCAGATACAGTAGGAACTAGAGATATTGCGGACTTCT
Source organism: Bacilli bacterium (assembly GCA_017461465.1). Lineage (GTDB taxonomy): Bacteria > Bacillota_I > Bacilli_A > RF39 > UBA660 > RGIG4266. Next base: position 1,854 of record JAFTYN010000066.1, on the reverse strand, counting down.
GTGCTAGAAATAATATAATGTATATTAATACAGGAGAAACTGATTGGCCTAGTCATTGGTATAGTATTTTTGAAGAAAACTTGTTAAAAAGAAAGTTAAAAGAAAAATATAAAGATAGTCTAAATAATAGATACCCTATAGTATTTCATCATGGTAATAATCCAGGGTTAGTATCACACTTTACTAAATTAGGTATCGAATATATAGTAAGAACACAATTTAAAAAAGATAAAAAATTAAATAAACTCTTAAAAGAAAAGAAGTTTAATGAAATAGCATATGATTTAGGAATAAAATTAATACAGGTAAGTGATATAGATACTCAAAAAGTAAAAAATGAATATAAAGATGATACTTTATATTCAACTTGGTGTATTGATTCATTCTTTTTTGAACTTTTAAGTGAAGCAACTATAGATATAGGAACTCATGAAAGAGTAGATTATGAAAATAAATGTAATTTAGTTGATTATGAGAATGGTTTTTTAGAACTTAGAAATATAGCCGCAGATATAAAGTGTAAAGCATATTATCCTGGTGGTTATTTTGAAGGATTCATAGTTCCTCACGAAGAAACTATAACAATTGCAACTAATCTAGAAGTAAAAGAAAAAGATAAATTAGTTTATAGACCAACAACTGTATTTGTATATAAGCCTTGCAACCATGCTGAAAGATATTTATTAGATAATAAAGTTAATACTTATCCTGATTTTGATAAAAGTAAACCTAGTGATATAGAAACTGAAGAATTATCAATAATAAGGGGATATAAGTATCCTAGTAATGCTGAAATAGTATATGAAGAAAATATAACTGAAGGTACTGAATATGTAGGAGTACTTATACTAGGTGATAAATTTAAACCAGTTTGGATTGGTAATAGAATAGAACCTAAATTTTTATATAAGAATAAAAAAGATTCGTACTGGCAAACACCAACTATTACTCCAGTTTCTATGTCTGCTTTAGCAGCAGTATCTTGGATGATAAAAAATAAAAATAAAGGTGGTATATATTTTCCTGATGATCTAGATGATTATCATTATATTATCAAATTAGCAGAAAAATATATATCAAAGACTATTTATAAAACTTTTGAAAAAGAAGAAATAGAAACTAGTTTAGGAGTTAATTTATCTGATATTCAAATTAAAGATTTTATAGCAAAATAAAAAGAATGGTATTACCATTCTTTTTTTATTAGTGACCTCCGCCACCACCACCGCCACCGCGGCCTCCTGAATAACCACCAAAGCCACTAGAACCACCATAACTGCTACTTCTGATGCTAGAAGTGTATGATCTACTAGTACTTCTTGTTGTTCTATTGATTGAGGAGCAAGATGATCTATAACTAGAAGTTCGGTAGTAATTATTATTAAGAAGTTTACTTTCTTTAATATCTAAACTCTTACATCTAATACCAAGTGCACTAGATACTTTTTCTGCTATACCAAAAGCAGTAGCATAGACTAAGTATTTCTCACCAGTTTTAGCTTCAATAGGAGTTTTATCTTTAGCAAGGTTATTACTATTTAAATAGTTATATAGTGACTTCCAAGCAGTGTATTGTTCTTCTCCAAATTCAGTAAGTAATATATATTTATTAGATTTTTTAAATAGAATTAAAGAACATATAACACATATTGTTCCGAATAAGAAATATCCACCTTTAGCAAGACCAGCATATGTAAATAATGATACAAAATTAACAATAGTTAATGTAAATATTCCAAGCCATAATAAGAATTTAGCAAAATTTCTAATTTTCTTTTTAGGTTCATCATATTCAAGCTTTTGAAAATATCCATGAGTAACACCAATTTTTGCAATAGCATTATCCATATTTGT
>JAFTYN010000065.1 GCA_017461465.1 Bacilli bacterium | reverse complement strand
GATGTAAGAATGGTTCTTACTACGTTATGTGATGAGTTCAAAGTTCATCAGACTAAAAAGAATAAATATGTATTATTTGAAAATTCAATTTATAAAAAAGGACGCATTTCTGTTGCTAAAGGTGGATATGGTTTTGTAGACTTTGGTGGAAAAAGAGATGCATTCATTCATATAAAAGATTTAAATGGTGCTAAAGATGGTGATTTAGTGGCCATAGAAGTTACACTTCAAAATAAAGATAAATGTGAAGGTAAAGTAGTTAAAGTTGGTCCACGCAAGGAAAAAGCTTTAGTAGGAGAAGTTGTAACTAAGAAAAAAAGAACTTATATAGTTCTTGATGATAAAAAAGAAGATATGACGGTTATATTGGATGCCAAAAAGCACAACTTAATAGATGGAATGAAAGTAATTGTAACATTAAAAGATGAAGTAAGTAAAAATACTTTCACAGCAGATGTAAAAGAAGTTTTAGGGCATAAAGATGATCCAGGAGTTGACTTACTTTCAATAATAAAACAATATGGTATAGTAACAGAGTTTCCAGAAGAAGTTGTTAAAGAAGCAGAGGCTTTACCAAAAGAAGTAACAGAGGAAGAAATAAAAGATATACTATCAAAAGGTGGTAAAGACTTAAGAAATGAAATGATATTTACAATAGATGGTGATGATACTAAAGATATAGATGATGCCTTATCATTAACTATACTTCCAAATGGGCATTACAATTTAAAAGTTCATATAGCAAATGTATCACATTATGTTCCACCTACAAGTGCAACTTTTAAATTTGCAACATTAGTAAAAGGTACTTCTACATATGTACCTAGTTCAAGTTCCCCAATGCTTCATAGACTATTATCAAATGGAATTTGCTCACTTAATCCAGAAGTAGATAGATTGGCAGTTACTTTTGATATGGAATTAGATGAAGATGGTAATCTTATTAAATTTACACCATATGAAAGTATTATTCGTTCAAGAAAACAAATGACATATAAAAATGTTAATAAAATACTTGAAGATGGAGTTATTCCAGAAGGATATGAAGAATTTGCATCAAATTTAAAAACAATGCATAAATTAGCACTTAAAATAAGAAAAAATAAAGTACTTCGTGGTTTTATTGATTTTGATTTACCAGAACAAAAGATTAAACTTGATGAAAAAGGTAAACCAATTGATATTTCTCTTTATCCACGTGGAGAAGCTGAAAGATTAATTGAAGACTTCATGGTGTTAACAGGTGAAGGAGCGTCAAACTTTTTAGATAACTTAGGATATAAAGATAAACATGTTTATCGTGTTCATGGAGAACCTAAAGATACTAAGATATTTGAATTAAAAGCTTTCTTAACTGCATTAGGATATCGTGATAAAACAAAATATTTAAAAGAAATGAGTCCTAAAAATTTACAAACGCTTCTTAAAGAATTATCAAATAAAAAAGAATATCTTGTTATAGCAAGAGAACTTTTAAAATGTATGCAAAAAGCTAGTTATAGTACTAGAAATATTGGTCACTTTGCACTTGCGTCAGGTTCGACATGTCAAGTAACATCACCAATTAGACGTGCTGGAGATTTAGAGAACCATGTATTAATAAAAGATGCTATTTATCAAAGAAAACCTTCAATTAATACTGATACAGAATTAATGAGAATGTGTCAAGTAGCTTCACAAACTGAAAGAAATTCAGAGGAATGTGAAAGAGCATGTAATAAAATGAAGGCAGCAGAATATATGAAAAAACATATAGGCGAAGAATTTGAAGGAACAATAACAGGATTAGTTAGAGCAGGTTTCTTTGTTGAACTTCCTAATCTTGTAGAAGGTTTTGTAAATGTAATTAATATGCCTAATGATAATTATGTTTGGGATAAAGAAAAGTATGCATTTATTGGTAGAAGTACTAAACAAAGATATCGTTTAGGAGATAGAGTAACTATAAAAGTAGTTGGAGCTAGTAAAGAAGCAGGAACTATAGATTTTGAAGTTTTACAAAAAGAAAACATCAAAGTAAAAGTAAAAGAAAAATAGTTAAAGATACAAAAATAATATAGCTAAGTGCTATATTTTTTTTGATTTTTATAGTATGATTATAATGGTGATAGTATGGATATGGAACAAAATATATTAGATATAATTAAAAGTAGTGATAAAGCGTTATCAGTATATGAGTTATATGATGCTTTAGCATTAAATAACGTAGATGATTTAAAAAGTTTATTAAAAACATTAAATCGTATGGAAGATAATTTAAAGGTTTATCGTACTAAAAAAGATAATTACATGCTATTTTCAAATAGTCATTTAAAAATAGGTACTATGATTGGGAATAAAAAAGGGTTTGGATTTGTAAATGTAGATGACAGTAATATAGATATATTTGTTGCCCCAAGTAATATGAATAATGCTATTGATAAAGATCGTGTAATTGTAGAAGTAATAAATGAAAAAGGCGATGAAATAGAAGGTAAAGTAGTACGTATCGTTGATCGTAATTTAGATATTATGGTTGGTGAATATATTCAAGGTAAAAACGGAAAAGGTACTATAAAACTAGATAATGATAAATTAAAAATAGAAATTGAAATAGATAAAGAAGCTTCAATGAATGCTATAGATGGTCATAAAGTTTTAGTTAAAGTAGGTAAAAAACTAAGAGGAAATGAATATAAAGGACATATAATTAAAATACTAGGACATAAAACTGATCCAGGTGTTGATATTTTATCTATAGCGGCTAAATATAACATAGAAGAAGAGTTTCCAGAAGCAGTTCTAGAAGAAGTTGAAAAAATACCAGATCATGTACTTGAACATGAATATGAAGGTAGAAGAGATTTAAGAGAAGAAATAATCTTTACTATCGATGGTGCGGATACTAAAGATATAGATGATGCTATAAGTATAGAAAAATTAGAAAATAATAATTATAAACTTGGTGTTCATATAGCGGATGTTAGTTATTATGTAAGAGAAAATACTGAAATAGATAAAGATGCTTATTTAAGAGGAACATCTGTTTATTTAGCAGATAGAGTTATACCAATGCTTCCAAGACAACTTTCAAATGGTATATGTTCACTTAATCCTGATGTAGATAGATTAGCTATGTCTTGCGTAATGGAAATAGATGAAAAAGGAAAAGTAGTGGATTATGAAATATTTGAAAGCGTTATTAAATCTAAAAAGCAAATGACATATACAAATGTTAATAAAATACTTGAAGAGAATATTATTCCAGAAGGTTATGAAGAATTTGTAGATAAACTAAAATTAATGGGAGATTGTGCTAAAAGACTTCGTAAAGCTAAAATTAAAAATGGATATATTGATTTTGAAATAGAAGAAGCTAAACTTATAGTAGATGATAAAGGTGAAGTAACTGAAGTAACATTACGTGATAGAGGTACTGGAGAAAAACTAATTGAGGATTTCATGGTAGCAGCTAATGAAACAGTAGCATCACATATTTATTATATGGAACTTCCTTTTGTATATCGTGTTCATGGTATTCCAAGTGAAGAAAAGATTCAAAACTTCCTAAAGTTTGTAGGAGTTCTTGGTCATAGAGTAAATGGTAAAATAAAAGATTTAACACCTATAGCAATGCAAAATTTACTAGAACAACTTAAAGATGTTAAAGAATATCATATTTTATCAGCACAACTTTTAAGATGTATGCAAAAAGCAATTTATGACAAAGTTAATATTGGACACTTTGGTTTAGGTAGTCAGTGTTATACACACTTTACATCTCCAATTAGAAGATATCCTGATACAACTGTACATAGATTATTAAGAACATATTTATTTAATCATAGTATGGATAAAGATACTTTAGAATACTGGGATAATAAACTAGTTTTCTTAACTGAACATTCTTCTGAAAGAGAAAGAGCAGCAGCAGACTGTGAAAGAGAAGTAAACGATATGAAGATTGCTGAATATATGGAAAAACATATCGGTGAAGAATACGAAGGTATGATAAATTCAGTACTTAACTTTGGTATGTTTGTTGAACTTCCTAATTTAATTGAAGGTTTAGTTAAAGTTGATTCATTAAAAGATGATAGATATATCTATGATGAAACTACATTCTCATTAGTAGGGCAAAGTAGTAAAAGACGTTATCGTTTAGGTGATAAGGTAAAAGTAAAATGTGTAGCAGCATCTAAAGAAATGAAGACAGTAGATTTTGAAATAATTCATGAATTTAGTAAAGATAAAGAAGAATAAGGGTGCATAGTAGTATGAAAGATATAGAAAGTAAAGAAGTAGAAATCTTGAGTGAAGAATTATTAGAAAATGAAATAAAAGATTCTACTGAGGAAAAAAAGCAGAAAAAGAAGAAAACGAAATCTAAAAAAGAAAAAAAAGTTAAAGAAAAAAAAGTTAAAGAAAAAAAACAAAAAGAAAATAAAAATGATAATAAAGTGTTAAAAAAGATAGGAATAGTTTTATTGATAGTAGGTTTAATGTGTATAGCAATAGGAACTTCTATATTCTTTATTACAGAACGTAGTAGTAATAAACCTACTAAAGAACCACCAAAAGTAGAGGAACCAAAGAAAGAAAAAGAAGAACCAAAAGAAGAAAAAACAAGTTTTTCTTTTATTGCAGTAGGTGATGCTTTAATACATGATGGAATTTATTATGACGCTAATACATGGCAAACAGGTTCTGATGGATATTATATTTATGACTTTACTAGTATGTTTACTGATTTAGCAGAAGTTATAAAACCATATGATTTAAAATTTTATAACCAAGAAACTATAATAGGTGGTAAAAATCTAGGGTTATCTGGTTACCCATGTTTTAACTCTCCTAATGAAGTAGCAGAAGATTTGATGGAAATAGGTTTTAACGTAGTAAATTTAGCTAGTAATCATACTATGGATAAAGGTACTGCAGGAGCTATATATTCAGCTAATTACTGGCATAATCAAAAAGATGTCCTTGCTGTAGGTAGTTATACTTCTAAAGAACATAGAGATACTATAGAAGTTAGGAAAGAAAATGGTATTACATATGCTATGCTTAGCTATACATATGGTACTAATGGCATTCCAGTACCAGCAGGATATGAATATTTAGTAAATGTTTGGCCAACAGGTAATGGTTATGAATCCTATAAAGCACAAGTTAAAAAAGATATTGAATCAGTTAGAGATAGAGTAGATGTACTTATGGTATCTATGCACTGGGGAATTGAATATCAAACAGGATATTATAATGATTATCAAAGAGATGCAGCAGAATACTTGGCAAGTTTAGGTGTTGATGTTATAATAGGTACTCATCCACATGTTGTTCAGCCAATTGAATATATTGGAGATACTTTAGTAGTATATTCACTAGGTAATATGATATCTGCGCAAGTTGGACTTGATAAATTAGTTGGTGGAGTAGTAGCTTTTGATGTTGAGAAAACGACATTAGATGGTAAAGTAACAGATGTATCTATAAAAGATGTAAAAGCAGATTTAATATATACTTACTATAATAACTTTCAAAACTTTAAAGTAATACCATTTCATAAATTAAATGATAATTTATTATATGGTTATAGAAGTATTTATGATAGATACAAAGGCTATTTAAATCCTAGTGGAGATAGTAGAATACAAGTTGGATTCCTTGGATAAGGAGGCATAATATGGAAATAAATAATAGAAAAGCTAAATTTGATTATACGATTCTAGAAGAAATAGAAGCTGGAATGGTATTAAAAGGAACAGAAGTAAAATCTATAAAAGATGGTAAAGCTAATATCAAAGATAGCTATGCTATTATCAAAAATGGTGAAGTATATTTACTTAATATGCACATAAGTGAATATAAAGAAGGTAATATTTTTAATCATGAAGAAACAAGGACAAGAAAACTTTTACTTCATAAAAAAGAAATATTAAAACTTCGTGACAAGGTAGATCTTCAAGGTCTAACTTTAATACCTCTTAAAGTATATTTTAAGAAGAATAAAGCAAAAGTTTTATTAGGACTTGCTAAAGGTAAGAAAACATATGATAAAAGAGAAAGTATTAAAGAAAGAGATATTAAGAGAAATCTTGAAAAGAACTATAAATTAAGATAGTATTTGACACCATCATTATTTTAGAATATAATGGTGGTGTTATTTAATTTGGGGCTGCTCTGGTTTCGACAGGGATGCTAAGGTTTAAGTGGCAAGTGGAAGGCACTCCTTACGTGCAAACAAAAAATAACTGGAAACAGAAATCAATTAGCTTTCGCTTAATAATTTAGAAGGCTGCTTCTTTTAATTTCTCTCCCATGGAGATTCTAAGAGGCTCGACTTAGTGGGATATATCATTAAGATGTCTATAATTAATGATGAATACTCATAGACTTACTAGAGAAGAGATTGTTAGTTATCAATTTTTTCTAGGAATTTTATTAACTAACTAAACTTGTAGAAGCTTAAAATGAGGTGTTTTTGGACAGGGGTTCAATTCCCCTCAGCTCCACCATAAGAGGTTTACTTGAACTCTCTAGATAGTCTAGAAAGTCAAGTTTTATAAGGAAAGTCGCTTGTTTGACAAAGTGATTTTTTTTGTTTGATTGAGATTTTGGAGTGAAAGGAGTGTTGGATAATTATAAAATGGAAACTACTATTAGAAATAGAACAGAAATCAATCGGAAATCAATCGGAAATCAATCGGAAATTAATCGGAAATGAAGTGGAAATTATTCGGAAGTAAAACGGAAAAAAATCGGGAACTTATGATATGATATAATCAGATAGAAAAATAGTAATTTATGGAGGAAACAATGATGAAAAAAATATTATATTTTTTACCTTTTGTATTAGGATGTGCTTTATATGTTTTTTTGGGTATAGTATCTTCGTTTGGTTCGATAAAT
>JAFTYN010000064.1 GCA_017461465.1 Bacilli bacterium | reverse complement strand
ATGATATCTGGTTCACATGCTTTAACAGTATGTTTCTTCGCTCTTTTAAGACCAAACGATACTATGCTTAGTATTACAGGTCTTCCATACGATACTATGCATGAAGTTATTGGTATTAAAGAAAATAGTAGTTCTTTAAAAGCATTTGGGGTTAACTATAAACAAATAGATTTAATAGATAATGATTTTGATTATGAAAGTATTATTGATACACTAAAAAATGAAAAAATTAAACTAATTGAAATTCAAAGATCTAAAGGATATTCAACAAGAAAAAGTTTAACTATAGATAAAGTAGAAAAAGTAATTAAAAAAATTAGAGAAGTAGATAAAGATGTAATAATAATGGTAGATAATTGTTATTGTGAATTTGTTGAAGATAAAACACCACTTGAAGTAGGGGCTGATGTTATAGTTGGTTCTCTTATTAAAAACTTAGGTGGTGGTATTGCTCCAAATGGTGCATATATAGCAGGAAAAAAAGAATATGTTGAACTTGCTGGTGAAAGATTAACACTACCTGGAGAAGGTAAAGAAGTAGGACCAACATTAGGAATAAATAAACAAATATTGCAAGGATTATATACTGCTCCATCAGTAGTAGCATCTTCACTAAAAACAGCTATATTAACAGCTAAAGTATTAGAAAACTTAGGTTATAATGTAGAACCAAAATATAATGAACCAAGAGCAGACATAGTTGAAAATGTTATTTTCAATGATGAAAATAAATTAATAGATTATGTATGTTCTATTCAAGAAGCATCAGCAATAGATGCTAATGCTACAACTATTCCAGTAGATATGCCTGGTTATGATGATAAGGTTATTATGGCATCAGGTTCATTTACTCAAGGTTCATCTATTGAAATATCTTGTGATGGTCCAATAAGAAGTCCATATATAGCATATCAGCAAGGTGGACTTACTTATAGATATGGTAAAATAGCAATAATTAATGCAGTAAGTAAATTAATTAATAAGTAATGAATATATTCATTACTTTTTTTTCATATTATTAGTAGGTGATATTATGAAAAAATTTATTATTATTTTAGTATTTACCTTTTTAGTAGGTACATTTCCATCTTGGCTTATAAAACCTAACATAGATGGTTTAGCATTACCTCCTTTTTATCCTCCGACAATTTTATTTCCAATAGTTTGGACAATTCTTTACATACTTATGTCAATCTCTCTTTATTTAGCATCTAAAAATACAAATAGCGTTTATCCAATATATATAGCGCAGATAATAGTAAATTCCCTATGGACAGTAATCTTTTTTGGACTTAGATTATTTACATTTGGATATCTATGGATAATTTTATTAATTACTTTAGTTATAATAATGATGTATAAGTTTTATAAACAAAATAAAATATCTATGTATTTACTTATTCCATACTTAATTTGGCTTTTTATAGCCCTTTATTTAAATATCGGAATAGCTGTTTTAAATTAATTTTGACAAATAGTGATATAACTTTTATAATATACCAGTAGAGGTGATATTATGAAGTATATTAATATTAAAAAAATTAAAGCATTATTCTTAACAGGTATTAT
>JAFTYN010000063.1 GCA_017461465.1 Bacilli bacterium | reverse complement strand
TTAACTAACTCTCTAGCCATAGTGCTCATATCTCTTGCAGTTGAATAATGATTTACTTCATCTAAACCATGAGGATTTTTAAAGTTGGTATTAGTTAGTCCTAACTTTTTAGCTTTTTCATTCATCATATCTACAAACATCTCTTCAGTACCTGCTATTTTTTCTGCTAGGGCTACTACAGCGTCATTTCCACTAGCAATAGCAATTCCTTTAAATAAGTCTTCTACGCTCATTTCTTCGCCTGTTTCTAGTAATATTTGTGAGCCACCCATACCTGATGCATTTTCTGATACAGTTACCATTTCATCCCATGCTATTACACCCTTTTCTATACTTTCGATAATTAATAGCATTGACATAATTTTGGTCATCGATGCCGGTGGTAATTTTTCATCCGCATTTTTTTCAAAAATAATATCACCTGTTGTAGCTTCAATCATAATAGCGCTTTTAGCTTTAGGAGCTAGACTAGTTTCATTTTCAGCATTTACCATTACAGGAAAAAACATACTAAAAAAACTTAATAATAACATTACTATTTTCATATTACACCTCTAATAAAGTATATTAAAAAGACATATTTCTATGTCTTTAAATAAGTTCTTTTTTATAAAGTTTTTGGTATGCTTCATTAGACTTTAGTAACTTTTCATGAGTTCCTTCATCTATTACTTTACCATCTTCAATCATAATGATGCGATCACTATCAATAACAGTAGATAATCTATGAGCTATAATTAAAATAGTATATTCACCTTTCATATTATTAATAGCTTTTTGAATTTCATTTTGTGTTTCATTATCAAGTGCACTAGTTGCTTCATCAAATAAAATTATTTCAGTCTTTTTTAAAAGTGCTCTAGCGATAGCAAGTCTTTGTCTTTGTCCACCAGATAAAGTAAGGCCACCTTCACCTACTAAAGTATCATATCCATCTGGAAGAGTCATGATAAAGTCATGTAAGCAAGCTGTTTTACATACATCTATCATTTCTTCATCAGTCATATTTTCTTTAACAAGTTTCAAGTTCTCTTTTATAGAAAAATTAAATATATATGGATTTTGAGTAATTATAGACATATTATTTCTTATTGAATCTTTAGTAAGATTATTAATATTAATACCATCTATTAATATTTCTCCTTCATCTATATTATATAACTTATTAATTAAACTAAAGATAGTTGATTTACCACTTCCACTTTTACCTACGAAAGCTACAGTTTCATTAGCATTAACTTTAAAACTAATATCTTTTAATACTTTCTTAGATTCATCATAACTAAATGTAACATTTTTAAATTCAAAGTCACCTTTTACTTTTTTAATACTTCTATTACCAAAAGTTTCTTTTTTAAAGTGTTCATCATCCACTACTTCGAATACTCTATCTGCTGCTACATTAAACTTTTTAAGTAATTCTATAACAAATGTAATATAACCTAATAATCCAATTATTCTATCTTTATACATGTATATAACTACAAAGTTAGCAATTGTAAGATTAGAAATAGAAACTAAGTATATACCAAGAAATATAAATGCTATATCACATATATCTCTTAACGAAGAAACAACCAAGCGATAATTCATTCTAACTTTCTCCATTTTATAGTTTTCTTCATTAGCCTCTTTTAAACGTTCTTTTGCTTTATTCATGAAGTTATCATTAGCATTTAATACTTTAATATCTCTTATTCCTCTTACAAGTTCACCAATTAAACCTGTATTTTTTTCAGCTATTTTTCTTCTTTTCTTATCAATTTTAAACATTTTAGTCATTCTTACTTTTTCAATAATGAATAATAATGTACATGTTATAACAAAATATAGAAACATTACTTTATTAACTACCAATACTGCTATTAAAACACCTATATTAGTTAGAACATCCATTAGGGCATCTCCTAACTGACTAAATATATTTACAATTTCTCTAGTATCATTGTTAAGTCTATCTATAAAAATACCAGATGACTTTTTATCTAATTCTTCCGTTTCTAATTTTAATGTTTCTTCTGCTATAACACACTGAAGACTAGAAACAGTATCCATTAAATATCTATAAAAAATACGATTATATAGAAAATGACAGATATTTCTTGAAAGTTCTATAATTAACATTGCTGTTGATACTTTGATAACAGTATCAAATATTCCATCAGTTAAACCTAAAAGTAGTTTAGCAGATAAAAGTGGTGTTATAACGCTTATAGTACATAATAATAATGAAAAGAATAAACACCCAAATAATTTTAATTTTTGTTCTTTAATAAATCTCCAAGATTTTAATAAATTCTTAAATGTTCCTTTAAGTTCATTTTTCTTCTTTTTATTTTTACTCATACTACTCCCCCTTAAACATTATTTTAAGTATATCAAATTTTTACTAGGAAGTGTTAAACAATTGTGGTCAAAATAAAAAAGGATGAATTATTCACCCTTTAATACATCTATTGCTTTTCTCATAGATAAGTCATATTTGATCATATCTAATCCACCAAATGCTTCTAAGAATTCTTCCTTAGTCATTTGATATTTTTCTGCTAAAGCTTCAGCTTCTTTTTCAGCATCTTCAGTAGATACTTCTAATTTTTCAACTTTAACAATTTCTTCAAGCATTAATCTATAAGTAACTCTATTTTTAGCTTCATCATGCATTTGATCCATTAAAGCATGTTCATCAGAGTTAGTAAATTTAAAGAATTGTTCTAAAGTTAAACCTTGCATTTTTAAATGTTCTTCATATTGATGAACCATTCTATGAGCTTCTTCATGAATCATAGCTTCTGGAATATCAATTTCAGTTGTTTTAGCAGCTTCTGCTAATAATTCATCAATGTATTTATTATCTGCATCAGTTTCTTTTCTAACTTTAATAGTTTCTTTAACTTGTGCTTTTAAATCTTCTTCAGTTTCTAAGTCATCCATTCCAAGGTCAGCGAAGAAATCTTTATCAAGTTCTGGAATAACAACTGTTTTAATTTCTTTAACAGTAACTTTGAATACTACTGGAGCTCCTTTTAATTCTTCAGCATGATAATCTTCTGGGAAAGTAACATTAATATCTTTAGTTTCACCTTTAGCCATACCGATTAATTGTTCTTCGAATCCTGGAATAAATGTATGACTACCAATTGTTAAATCGTAGTTTTCACCTTTTCCACCTTCGAATGCTACATCGTCTTTGAATCCTTCAAAATCGATAACAGCGATATCACCATCTTCAACTTTTCCATCTTCTTTAACAACGTTTTCAGCATATCTAGCTCTCATTTGATCTATAGTTTCTTTAATTTCTTTTTCAGTTACTTTAACTGCATCTTTTTTAACTTTTAAATCTTTATATTTACCAAGTTTTACTTCTGGTTTAGTAATTACAGTAAATAAGAATTCAATACCATTTTCATCTACTGATTTTAAAGCGATTTCTGGTTGAGCAACTAATTCTAAAGTTTCTTTTCCTTCAAATGCTTTTCTATAAGCAGATTCTAATACTAAATCTCCTGCATCCATGTATAAAGATTCAACACCATATTTTTTTAAGAATACATCTTTTGGAGCTTTACCTGGTCTAAAACCATCAATTTTAGCTTTTTTATTTGCTTTTTCAAAAGCTTTATCTAAAGCATCTTTCCATTCTTGTCCTTCGATTTTAACAGTAATCTCTTGAACATTTTTATTTTCTTTTTTATTTGCCATAATCTCTCTCCTTTAAAACATATCTAGTATATAATAAATATCACTTTTTTACAAGTTTTTGAAAGAAAAAAAGACACTTATTGTGCCATAATTTCTACGATTTTTACTTGATAATCATCACTATCACATTTAACTGTTGCAACTTCTCCAGCTTTTTTACCTAAAATAGCTTGAGCGATTGGTGATTCATTTGAAATTTTATTTTCAAATGGATCTGCTTCAGTTCTACCAACGATATAATATGTATCAGTTTCTTCATCATCAATGAACTCAAGTTTAACAGCTGTACCAATAGAAACAGTATCAGTATTAATTTCTGAATCACTAATTACTTCAGCTGTTTCAAGAATTTTTTCAAGTTCTGTAATTCTAGATTCAATAATAGCTTGTTCATTTCTAGCTGCATCATATTCAGCGTTTTCTGATAAATCTCCTAAAGCTCTAGCATCTTTTAATGCTTCAATATTTTCAGGTCTTTTAACTGTTTTTAAATTTTCAAGTTCAGCTTGTAATTCAGCTAAACCATTTTCTGTTAAATATACTTTTTCTGTATTTGCCATAATCTATTTCACCTCAAATTAATTTTTATTATTTTCAAACCTACAAAATAATACAATACTTTAATTATTTTGTCAACACATTTTTTATGCGCATCATATCATTTGGATAAAGCTTAGTATCTACGCGCATTTTTACAACTTGTTTTGGATGTCTAACAATATCAATATTATTGCCATCCTCATCAATTATTTCTTCTACTTTATAAGTAAAAGTTTCTAAATTAGGTCCAAAGAATTCTACTTCATCACCTAGCTTAAAATAATTTCTTTGCTCTATAGTTGCTACTTTAGTATTTTCATCATAAGCTAGAACTATACCTAAGAAATCTTGATTAGATACTTCTACTCTTCCATTATAGTACTGACATTCTTTACCATAATTTCCAAGGAAGAACTGACTAATACTATCTCTATTAGCTACAGCTCTAAGTATCTTCTCATAATCACTATTATATGTGTAATTTTCTTTATCGTTACAATATTCATCAATCACTTTTCGGTAAATTCCGACAACCGTTGCAATATAATAAATAGAACGCATTCTTCCTTCTATTTTAAATGAAGAAATACCTAAATCTATCATATCTGGTATATATTTAAGTTCTGATAAATCTTTTGTACAGAAAGTAAATTCTTTTTCACCTTTTAAATGATTTTTATTTTCGTCAAGTAAATCAAAATCCCAACGACATATTTGAGCGCATCCTCCGCGGTTAGCATCTCTTCCTGTAAAGAAGTTAGAAAGAACACATCTACCACTATATGAAGAACACATAGCTCCATGGATAAAAGCTTCTATTTCAATATCAACATTATCCATTATTTCTTTGATATCATCTTTAGAAGTTTCTCTTCCAAGTACTACCCTAGAAGCTCCAAATTTCTTCCAGAACTTAACAGCTTCTGTATTTAATGTAGAAGCTTGTGTAGAAATATGTATTTCTAAATTAGTATTTTCTTTAGCAATTTTCATAATAGCAGGATCACTAATAATAACAGCATCTACCCCTGCTTCTTCTAAGTCTTTTAAATACTTTATAAGACCATCTATTTCTTTATTATGAAGTACTATATTAACTGTAACATGTACTCTTTTATTAAGCTTGTGAGCAAACTCACAACCTTCTTTAATATCATCTAATGTAAAATTAATAGCGTTAGCTCTAAGACCAAAAGCTGGCCCTCCTATATAAACAGCATCTGCACCATATAAAAGTGCAATCTTAAGTCTTTCTAAATCTCCTGCTGGAGCAAGTAATTCTGGTTTCTTAATCATTTTTCTTCACCTTATATATAGTTTCTTTATATAGGAATCCTAAATATGTATCTAACATACTATCAATTTTTTCTTTATATTCTTCTTTATTAGCGCTATTAACATTTTTAAACATATGTGTTACATCTTTAAAGATATCATTTGGAATACTAAAACTATTTAATATAATATAATCTATATCTAAAGAGCTTACTTCACTAATAGCATTTAATACTTTATCAGAGTAAGCAATAGTACCATCTACAGTATCTATTATTTGATATACTTTATCCTCTTTAGTAATATAGTTTATCTTACTATTATCTTTTAAATTAAATGTATCTAAATAGTTTTTAACAAGATGTCTACGAGATACAAACATTGGTAAATATCCAAAAGCAGTAAACATTAATTTAGCTTTAGCATTTTTCTTAATTTCTTTAACTTCATCTAAAGTAATTTCAGAAGATAAAGCTGTATAAGCTGCACCATGTTCATTCCAAAAATTACTTGTTAAATAATTAGTAGTTAAATGTTCTTGGTTCCATACTAAATCTACTTTTAAATTTAATTCTTCTTTCATATTTACTATGGCTATATCATAATAAAAAATACCCGTAATATTCTTACTATCTAAAGTAAGTAATATTTCTTTTAAGTAATCTAAATCTTTATTAAACATATTTTTATTTAATGATATAAATATTTCTTTATCATTTTCATTACAAATAGTTATTAACTCATTAATTTCATCTAGACTGAAATTATATGGCATATTAATACATAGTTTATCTAATCCAACAATAATACCATCAATATTTTCTAGTAATTCATTAACTTGTTTTATACTATTTGGCATAATTAAAAGCTTCATAAAAATACTCCTATCTACCTCTTGTATAACACAATATCATATATTATATAACATTTTGTTATGTATGCCAAGATATTTTTTTATTTTTCAAATTTTTCTAATTCAAACAGTGCATTATCTCTTAACCTTGAATAATCATCTGTTATTTTTTTAACCATAACTTTAGGATGTTTTCCTAGTTCACTATCAGGCTTATATAACCCTTTATCAAGAATTTCTTCTAGTTCCTGCATAATAGTATACTTAGTAAAACTAGAATATATTTCTTCATTAATAATAACATTTCTAGTGCCGTCTCCTAGAAATGTTACACTATCAAGTTTTGATTTCCTACCACATTTTATAGCATTTAACATAAAAAGTAAATCATTTCTTGTAATAACTTTCTTAGAATACAAAATAGTTAGTGAATTAAATAGTCTAAGCCACTCTTCACCTATCCCATATCCTCCACCATATACTCTTCTATCTACTCTTTCAATTATTCTAGATCCTTTTGTTTTAGCATGATTATATTCAAAATTTTCTTCAATTAAATCTAGAAAATTTCTATCTATAACAAACTCAATAGATTCAAGTCCATCTACTTTAGGTGACTCAATAACTTCTTTTTGAACCTTCCTATAAAAGTCAGGATTAGCAAGCCTTACACTAGTAATAGTAAGTCCTTTTTCTTCAAAGACTATCTTACCTACTAACTGCTTTAATCTTTTGGCAACAAAGTATCTATGATGATCATAACTTTTAGAAAAGTAAGTATACTTACTTGCATCTATTTTTACATCATCACCTACGATATTAAAGGATGGATAGCTATTTCCACCTTGAAAGCGATATAACGTATCTGTACCAGTTAAATCTAGTTTTACTTCAGACATACTATCCCTCCTTTTTTTAACGTCGGTATAATACCATATTTTTACTAAGAAATCAAAAAGAAATAACAAATGCTATTTCTTTTTACTAACTATTACACCATCACCAATATTTATATACTTAGAATCATATTCTTTATTATTTTCTAAAAACTCTAAATATGTTTTTATTTTTCTTGTTAGCTGTCTTAAATTTCTAGTTGGAGCAGGATTATCACTAAAGGTTAATCCATGAAAATTTATATTATCTGTAATGATAGTACCATTATCTTTTAGTAGTGGACTATACTTTTCGAAAAACTTAATAGACTGAGCTTTAGCAGCATCTATAAAGATTAAGTCATAAGATCCTTCTATATTTACCTCTAAAGCGTCTCCTAGAATAATATTAATTCTATCATTAAGATTATTATACTCTATGTTCTTAACTGCTTCATTATACCTAAAACTATCTCTTTCAATAGTAGTAACTTTTATATC